>JAHWJO010000183.1 GCA_019348365.1 Armatimonadota bacterium
GATGGCCCGCGTTTCATCGCTGACCCGTGAGTATCCATCAGGGCAGGTCAGCGATGATCAGGTCGGCTACAGGGGAGGGAAGAGGGCGAGGAGGAGCACGCCGTTCTGCCCGAGTTGGAGCAGCTCCACCGCCACCTGATGGTCGTCCGGTTGCAGGCGCACGATCTCGCCGACCGCATCGACGGTATCGCCCATGATCCGCAGCTCCACCTTGCACCGCTCGCCGACGTCGGGGAGCTCCCCATCGAACACCTGCACCAGGATGCCGGTGTAGCTCTCGTTGACGGTGATTCCCTCGATGGTGCCGCCGGGGCAGAACAGGGTGACCGGGATCCCCAGATGCACCCGCGTGTGTCGCCGCCGTTCGGGAGTGTCCATGCTCTGTTTTCTCGTGCTTTCAAAACGGTCCAGGGTATCCATTCCACATCCTATTCGCTCGATCTCAATACGTTGCACGGTGACAATCATCAGTTGCCGGAACACTGATCTTTAATCCACGCGGGGTGTCACAGATCCGACACATGGATGAGCGCCCCGCGAGGGTGGATTGCGCCGTTCAAACGTCTGAGGGCAGCGGCGACATGGGGTTATTCCATCTCAAGACGGAAATGTCACAGCCCTGGAAAAGAGTTCGATGAATATCGCCCTGGCGTGGAAATGAGGGAACAGCGAAGTTCCGCTCAGGCCAGGATGTTCTTTATGACGTTGCCGTGAACGTCGGTGAGGCGCATGTTGCGCCCCCCGAAGAAGTAGGTGAGCTTCGTGTGGTCGAGGCCCATGAGGTGGAGGATCGTCGCGTGGAGGTCGTGGACGTGCGCCTTGCCCTCCGCCGCGCTGTGTCCGATCTCGTTCGTCGCGCCGTAGGCGATCCCGCCTTTCACGCCGCCCCCGGCCATGAACATCGTGAAGCCGTGGGGGTTGTGGTCCCGCCCCCCGTTCCCCTGCGACGTGGGCATCCGCCCGAACTCCCCGCCCCAGACGACGAGGGTTTCGTCCAGCAGTCCCCGGCGCTTCAGGTCCGTGAGCAGACCCGCGATGGGCCGATCCGTTTCCGCGCAGCGCTCCCCGTGGTTGCCGTTCACGTTATCGTGGGCATCCCAGTGGGTGCCGCCGCCGCCGGAGTAGACCTGCACGAACCGCACCCCCCGCTCCACGAGTCTCCGGGCGAGCAGGCACCGCCGCCCGAAGTCCTCCGACGGCTTTTTATCCATCCCGTAGAGAGTCTTGGTCTCCTCGGTCTCTTTCGAGAGGTCGATGACCTCCGGCGCGTGGGCCTGCATCCGGAACGCCAGCTCGTACGAGGCGATCCGCGCGGCCAGCTCGGTCTCCTTCGGGCGCTCGTGGGCGTGATTGCGGTTCAACTCGTTGATGAAATCAAGCTGCGACCGCTGGCGGTCTTTGCCGATCCCGGCGGGCGCGCTCAGGTCCACGATGGGCTGACCCATGCTGCGGAACGGCGTGCCCTGATAGGCGGCGGGCATGTAGCCTGCGCCCCAGTTCGGCGCGCCGCTGATCGGGCCGCCGCGCTGATCGAGGAGGACGACGAAGCCGGGAAGATTCTGGTTTTCGGACCCGAGGCCATACAGAGTCCAGGCGCCGACGCTCGGGCTGCCGAGCCGCACACTCCCCGTGTTCATCTGGATGAGCGCGGACCCGTGCGCGAAGCTGTCGGCGTAGCACCCTTTCAATATCGCGAGGTCGTCGGCGCACTCCCCGACATTGGCGTAGAGGTCGGAGACCTCCAGGCCGCTCTTGCCGTACCGCTTCCAGGTCCGGGTGCTCGCGAGGAGCTTGCCCTTGGCGGATTCCCCGGCGCGCGTCGCGACGGTCGCCTCCTTGCCGTTGTTCTTCTCCAGCTCGGGCTTGCGGTCGAAGAGATCCATGTGGCTCGGACCGCCGAACATGAAGAGGAAGATGACGCTCTTCGCCTTCGGGGCGAAGTGGCCGGCGCGGGAGAGGAGGGGATTCAAAGACGGATCGCCCGCCGGAGCGCCCTTGATTTCCGCCGCATGAGCCTCTCGGAAGAAGCCGTCCCGCGTGAGGAAATCCAGCAGGGCCACCCCGCCGAATCCCGCGCCGGACTGCCACAGGAACTCCCGCCGCGTCTGGCCGCAGGGCGTGATCTTCGGTTCCCGGTTGTCGTAGGCGTCGTCCATTCACAGCTCCTTGTTCACCGCGTAAACCCATGAACCACGAAGGACACAAAGGACACGAAGAAGCCCGTTATTCAACAGGGTAGACAGGATGAAGAGATACAGAGATCTTATCCTGTATATTCTGTCTACCCTGTTCATCCCTGTTTGGATCCAGGGGGTTTCTTGGTGTCCTTTGTGTCCTTCGTGGTTCAAGGGGGTTCTCCGTCGTTCAATCCAGGTAGATGAACTCGCTCAGGTTGAACAGCGCGTGGCACAGGTCCGCGAGGGCTTCCCTCGACGGGTCGGTTTTGGAATCTCCGAGGTGTCGTTGTTGACGCTCCACGAAGGCGAGGGACTTCGCGCGTTCCGCCGGGGCGGGCAAACGCCCCAGGGCCAGCATGAACGCCCGCTCGACCTGCGCGGGGGGACTCTCCCCGGCTTCCTTCCGCACCCGCTCGGCGAAGTGGGCGGCCTGCTCCCGGATGAACGCGTTGTTCATCATCGCCAGCGCCTGCGGGGCTACCGTGGTACGGTTGCGCTGGGGGCAGACTGAAGTCGGGTCCGCCTGATCGAACGCCTCCAGCATCGGCACGAGGAGGGACCGCTTGACGAACACGTACACCGTCCGGCGGTACAGCTGGTCCCCTTCGCTCTTGCCCCAGCCGTTTCCGGGGTACGCCTCCCCGGTGATGTCTTTGGGGGGGAGCGCCGGATAGATGCTCGGTCCGCCACGCTGGAGGTTGATCTTCCCGCTGACCGCCAGCGCCGCATCCCGGATCGGCTCCGCTTCCAGGCGGCGGACGTTCATCCGCCAGAGCAATTTATTCTCCGGGTCCTTCACTGCCGCGTCCTCCCGCCACCGGCTGGACTGCTGCCATGCGGCGGAGAGCAGGATCATCCGGTGGAGCCGCTTCATCCTCCAGCCGTTCGCCATAAAGTCGTGCGCCAGCCAGTCGAGCAGCTCCGGGTGGGTGGGTTTCTCGCCCATCGCGCCGAAGTCGTTCGGGGTGCGGACGATCCCCTCTCCGAAGTGGTGCTGCCAGATCCGGTTCACCATCACGCGCGCCGTCTGGGGATTGCGCGGGTCGGCGAGCCACCGGGCGAGATGGAGCCGCCGGCCCGTGGTCCGCGCGCCCGGCGGCGGGGACTTCACCGGCGGGTTGTAGGCGGCGGCGAGGAGTGTGGGAAAGCCGGGGTCCACCTCCTCCGCCGGTTCGCGGGGGTTGCCCCGCAGGAAGAGGCGGGTCTTCGGCGCGTCCGGCCCCGCGTCGGTGATGCCGAGGGTGGTCGGGAGGGGCGGGGGCTTGGCGGATTCGGCCTCCGCGAGGCGGCGGCGAAGCTCCACCAGCTTCGAGTCGCCGTCGGAGGTGAGGGCGCGGCTCACTTCCTCATCGGATGGCGTCACTGTTTTCGCCACCTGTTCGGCGAGAGATTTCTGCGCGTCAGTGCGCCGGTCCGCCGGGGTGTCGAGCGCGGAGCGCTCCGCAGCACTCAACTTCGCCTTCCGCTCCTCGACGAGCCGCTTCTTGATCCCCACGCGGAACGCCTCCACCGCCGTCTTCGCTTCCGCGATTCGGGCATCGGCTTCCGCCGTCGATTTTTTGTGCCGCTCGATCTCGTCGGGCTCGGCGAGGGGGATCTGGCTCTGCTCCTGCTTGTGCTGCCCGTTCGGGTACGGTTCGGTCCCCAGCCGGCTCGGCTCGAAGAAGGCGAGGAGTCGGGTGTAATCCTTCTGGCTGATCGGGTCGAACTTGTGGTCGTGGCAGCGGGCGCAGTTCACCGTCAGGCCGAGGAAGACGTTGGTGGTCGTCTTGATCACATCGTCGAGCTGGTCGTACCGGTCGAGGAGGTGGTCTCCCGGCTCGTCGTCCCACAAGCCCAGCCGGTAGAACCCGGTTGCGATGCGCGATTCGTTCGTCGGGGAGTCCAGCTCGTCCCCGGCGAGCTGCTCCGTCAGGAAGCGGTCGAACGGCTTGTCGGCGTTGAAGGATTCGATGACGTAATCGCGGTACTTCCAGGCGTTCGCTTTCGGTCCGTCGCGCTCGTAGCCGTTGCTCTCGGCGTACCGCACGAGATCGAGCCAGTGGCGGCCCCACCGCTCGCCGTACTGTGGCATGGCGAGGAGCCGGTCCACCGCCTTCTCGAACGCGCGGGGATCGGGATCGTTCACGAACGCTTCCATCGCTTCCGGCGAAGGCGGCAATCCGATGAGGTCGAAATAGGCTCTGCGGAGGAGGGTACGGCGGTCGGCGGGCGGGGCAGGGGAGAGCCCTTCCGCTTCCAGCCGGTGGAGGACGAACGCATCGACGGGGGACTTCACCCAGGCGGCGTTCTTCACCTTCGGGACGGGAACGCGCTGCGGGGGGCGGGCCGGCCAGAAGTTGACCGGCGCGGGGACGGCGGCGGCGGGTTTCTCCCATGCATCCGGCTTCGCATCCGGCGGGAGCGAGTCGATCCAGGCTTTGAGGATCGCGACCTCCTCCGGGGGCAGGGGAGCGCCGGGGGGCATGGCGGGCGCTTCTTTCTGCGCCGTCACGCGGTAGAGGAGGCTCTTTTCCGCGTGACCGGGAACGAGGGCGGTCCCGCGACTGCCGCCTTTGAGGCGGGCAGCCATCGTTCGCAGGTCCAGGCCGCTCTGCTTCAACTCCCCATGACAGGTGAGGCAGTTCTTTTGGAGGAGCGTTTCAGCTTTAACAGCAAGCTCGTCGGGAGAAAAGCGGGGGCGGGGCGACGATGCCGCCGGGCTCTTAACGGCGCTGCGCGAAGGAGGAGCCGGTGAGGCAGGGGAAGTGACGGCTTTCGGGCCTGGAGCGGCGAGCGCGAGCGTCATGCCCGTCAAGCCGAGCATGAGTCCGCCGATCCCTCCTCTACTCCTCAGAAACCCGGTGTCCCGCATGGATGAACGCACCCCTCCCCTTCGATCCGTCCCTGGTACTATTCTACTGAATACCTCTCCCATTGTAGCGGACTGAGTCGAATTCTGAACCCCCGTTGCTTCTCCTCCCACTCAGACACCCGTCCGGCGGATCAGTTACGGCAAGAAGAGGAGCATTTGGAGCGATCCCCGCGAACGGGGGCTGGGCGTAAATGGGGAATCGGAGTATGATGAGAGGAGCCGTTATGAGGGATTGAACATCCCCTCTGGCTTTATACCATGAGACAATCACGTTTCAGGCCTGCTGCCTGTCCTTATAGAACTGATGGAGCCCGCCTTGATGAAAAAGCCCCTGTCCCCGACCCCAACCGTATCTTTCGATGTGCGAGACACCATGCCGCGCCGTACCTTCCTGTCGAGATCCGCCGGACTCGCGGGCGCGGCACTCGCCGGGGGCGCACTGGCCCCCCTGGCGCATGCAAAGCCGGGGGATAAAACTCCGGCATCCGGCCCGTTCGTTGTGAAGAAGGCGGTCGTGCTCGGGATGCTGCCCGGCTCCATGCCCCTGGCGGACCGGTTCAAACTCTGCCGGGACTGCGGCTTCGACGGGGTGGAAGCCTCCCCCGAGCCGGACCTGAAAAAAGCCGAGCAGATGCGCGCCTGGGCCGATCAAGCGGGGATCGAGATTCATTCCATCATGTTCGGCGGGTGGCACGCGCCCCTCTCCCACCCGAACCCCGAAGTGGCGCAGCGCGGCGAAGACGAATTGAAGACCTGCATGCGGAGCGCGAAAGCGATGGGGGCCACCTCCGTCCTCCTCGTGCCCGCCGTGGTCAACGCCGACACCCGGTACGTCGATGCCTACACGCGGTCCCAGCGACGCATCCGCAACGTCATCCCCGTGGCGGCGGAGGTGAAGGTCCCGATCCTCGTGGAGGAGGTCTGGAACAAGTTCCTCCTCAGCCCCCTGGAGTTCGCGAAGTATATCGACGAGTTCCGCAGCCCGTGGGTCCAGGCGTACTTCGACGTGGGGAACGTCGTAGATTTCGCGTGGCCGGAGGACTGGATCCTGACGCTCGGAAAGCGGATCAAGCGGGTCCACCTCAAAGACTTCAAGCGCGGGCCGAGGCAGTTCGTGAACCTGGGCGAAGGCGACGTGGACTGGCCGAAGGTGCGACAGGCCCTCCGCACGGTCGGATACTCCGGGTGGTACACGGCAGAATTGTCCGGCGGGGATGAGGCGTATCTCAAGGACGTGGCCGCCCGAATCGACCGGCTCATCAAAGGCTGATTTAAGGGTGAGACCGGGGACTCACTGGAATCGGGGGGCAACGCCTTTCCGACGTTATTCTCCTGCGTCCCTTTTTTCATTCAGGACTTACGCCAAGCTTATCGCCTTTATCCTCCGGATCGTTACACGCATGTCGTCCCATAAATACTCGCATGTCATCCCGAGCGTCAGCGAGGGATCTTACAGGACGTGAGAGAGGCTTTCGGCCTTGGGGTCAGATTCCTCACTCCGTTCGGAATGACATGGAGAGAATCGGAATGAAATGGATGGGAGTCTCTGCGTAAGTCCTACCCTCTTCAACTCACACATGGAAGCCCCAACACGCCGACGTTTCACTCCGTCATCGGGGCAGTGAAAGCAGGATGTAATGAAATCCGGTTGGAGCCGATTCCGGCGGTATCTCGTCACATCACCTAATGCGGGGGACTTTCACGGAAGACAAACCCTCATTTTCGGCGTTAAAGCGCTTGCCCTGTGGGGAGTCCTTGCCGGGACGGCGTGCGCCGCGCCGCCGCGTTTCACCCCGGACCGCCTCCCCTACCGGATAGCCTGGGGGCCGTATACCGTTGTGGTGGACCGCAAGCCGGGCATCCCGGCGGGTGACCTCCCCCGGCAATACGTGCGGATACTGGATGCGAAAGGGCGCACGGTGAAGGAGGTCCGCGACGCGAAGATCGGGGACGTGCGGATCGAAGAGGCGACGGGGACAGGCGTACCGGAGCTCTGGATCGACACAACGAGCGGCGGGATGAGCTGCTGCCTCACCCAGTATCTCTTCACCCGCGACGGCGGCCCCGTCCGAAACCTCCTCATCTTCGAGGGCGGGTATGGGAACATCACCGGAGCTAGAGACCTGAACCGGGACGGACGACCGGAGTTCATCGCCCTTAATGATGCGCTGGACGGATACGAGGGACGGCCGCATGCCGTCAGCCCCACCCTGACGCGGGTGATCGGATGGAACGGAAGCCGCTACGTGGACCAGACCCGACGCTTCCCGGATCGCGCACGTTCCGAGGGCCAGCAATTCCGCCGGCGATTGTGGGAGAAGCGCCGCGCCACCGGGGAAATGGCCGAGGAGGAGCGGCGTTATGCCGCACTGGGCTACTACGGCAGCGCTGTCGCCGCCGGGGAGGAAGCGCAGGCGGAAGCCTGGCTGAAGAAGAATGCCCCTTCCTCCACCCGTCATTGGGTCCTCAGCCGGAAGGCGGGGATCCGCCGCGCCCTCCGCGATTCCGCTCGGAAGATCCGCCAGAATCCGGCTCCGGTTCTGGGCACCTGGGATTGACAGGCGAATCGTCCCGTAAAATCCCTTCGCCAGGTGCCGTTGTTGAAAGCAAGCTCCTTATCCCATCCGTATCTGGTTGCGTGTCCCCTTTGACTCAAGAAATAGAGTTCGGATCTTACAATTTCGTGGGACCCTCACGACCCTTTTGGGGTCCTTCTGTTGGGAGTCGCGTGACGTAAGCCTGAAAAGGGCGCAAAATCCGTCAGGCCTTCTTTATTCTTCGTTCCTTCTCTGCCTTTGTATGCACAGCGATAACCCCTATACCCTCACCCTGTCCCTGATCTTTACAGTTCTCCCCAACCTTATCTACTATGACTAACTCGCACGGTCTTCTCAGTTCGGAGGAGGCGGCAAACCATCTCAAGCGGCAGAGCGCGCTCATTTTCCAGCGCTGGGAAGCTGCTGTTCGCTCTCAGATTCCCGCCGCCCAGAATCAGACGCGGCCGGTCCTGTACAACAGCCTCCCGAAATTCATCGATCAGTTGATCGAAGCCTTGTCTCAAGGGCGAGAGCTCGACGATTCGGCGGCGGCCGAATTCGCCCGGGAGCATGGGGAACAACGCGCTCACCTGTCCCGCTACTCCCTGGATCAATTCATCCAGGAATTCAACCTCCTCCGCCGGGCGATCTGCGACGAGCTGGAATCGGCGTCTCCCCTCGACCCCCGGGCCGGCGCGCTGCTCCATGCCGGCATCGACCGGGCGATCCAGAAAGCGACTTCGCGCTACGTCAACGCGGCAAACGCGCTCCTCCGGGAGAGCGAGGAGCGGTTCCGCCTTCTGCTGGAAGGCGCGCAGGATTACTCCATCCTGGAGCTGGATTCTCAAGGCCATGTCATCCTCTGGAGCGAGGCGGC
>JAHWJO010000652.1 GCA_019348365.1 Armatimonadota bacterium
AGCGATCCTGTCGTATCTCGCGGCCACGCAGGAGGCGGTGCCTACGGGCTTCTGGGACCGTGCTCCCCAGCCGACCGCTGGGCGGCTCCGGCGGGTGCTTTCAAGGGTGCATTTCCAAGACTTGGGGGCGCTGCCGAAGGAACTTCGCAAAAAGGACTCACCCACCGCTCATTTGCCGAAGGGAATACTCGCTCACCGTCGGCAGAAACGGTCTAAATCCGAGCCCTCGGAAAAGACTTTGACGGCTTAATCTCTCCTCTCCATACCGGAAACTAAAGTGGTACGGGAATCGGATTCTACCGCCTGAGTGTCACACTTTCTCACTCTGAGCGCCACACTTTCTCACTTCCTCCTTCTTCTCACCTGTCATGATTCTTTCTATCGACCAGGGCACCACCGGCACCACCGTCCTCCTGATGGACGAAGACCTGCGCCTGCGCGGGCGGGAGGGCCAGGAATTTCCCCAGCACTATCCTCAGCCCGGCTGGGTGGAGCACGACCCGGAGGAGATCTGGACCTCCTGCCTCCGGGCCATCGAGGGGGCGTTCGTCTCCGGAGGGGTATCGGCGAACGACGTTTCCGCTATCGGGATCACCAACCAGCGCGAGACGGTAATGCTCTGGGACCGGACGACGGGCCGGCCCCTCCAACACGCCCTCGTCTGGCAGGACCGCCGCACCGCCCCCATGTGCGACCGGCTGCGGCAGGAAGGCCGGACGGAGTGGCTCCACGCGCGCACCGGGCTCCTGCCCGATCCCTATTTCTCCGCCACCAAGCTCGCGTGGTTGCTCGGTCACGACCCCGAATGGCGCGTCCGCGCCGAACGGGGGGAGCTGGCCGCCGGGACCGTGGACACCTGGCTCCTCTGGAAGCTCACCGGGGGGCGCGTCCACGCCACCGACCCCACGAACGCCTCCCGCACCCTCCTCTATTCCCTCCGGGACCTCCGCTGGGACCCCGAACTCCTCGACCTGTTCCACATCCCCGAAGCGATCCTGCCGGAGGTGAAGCCCAGCAGCGGCCTCTTCGGGGAGACCGCGCCGGAGTCGGGGCTGCCAAGAGGTATCCCGATCACCGGTGTGGCGGGAGACCAGCAGGCGGCTCTATACGGCCAGCGGTGCTTCGGGCCGGGGGACGCGAAATGCACCTACGGCACCGGCGCATTCCTGCTGGTGATCACCGGCGGCGAGCCCGTGCTCTCCAACCCGCACCTGCTGGCGACGGTCGCCTGCGGGAAACCTGAAGGCAGGGAGAGTCCGGTGAACTATGCGCTGGAGGGGAGCGTCTTCATCTGCGGGGCGGTGATGCAGTGGCTCCGCGACGGGCTGGGGCTGATCACCGTGGCGGCGGAGAGCGAGATGCTGGCCCGGAGCGTGCCGGACACGGGCGGGGTCTACTTCGTCCCGGCGTTCGTGGGGCTGGGCGCGCCCTACTGGGATGCGGACGCGCGGGGGTTGATCTGCGGGATCACAAGAGGGACCACCCGCGCGCATCTGGTGAGGGCCGGGCTGGAGGCGATGGCGTATCAGGTCGCCGATTTGGTGGCGGAGATGATGCAGACGAGCGGGATTTCTCTGCCGTCGCTGCGGGTGGACGGCGGCGCCTCGACGAACGACTGGCTGATGGAGTTCCAGTCGGGAGTGTTGGGGATTCCGGTGGAGCGGCCCCGGCTGATCGAGACGACGGGCGTGGGCGCGGCGCTGCTGGCGGGATTGGGCGCGGGGATCTGGCCCTCGGAAGCGGCGATACCGCAGCCCTCCGCCCCCGTCACGCGCTACGAGCCGATGATGAGCGAAGAGGATCGTGGGCGGCTGCTGGAAGGGTGGCGGGGTGCCGTTGCGCGAGCGAGGAGCGCATCTCCATGATCAATGCTCATTCCATTCAACTCGCCCGGATTAACAGGTGTGCTAAAGTCTGAGCAATATCCTCACCTGAATTATGAATGTTACGTTTTACGGATGAATGAGATCGATTATCACCATCCGCTTCGGACCAAAATCTCTGCCGGAATTATCAATGGAACTCGGATAAATGGGAGAGATTCCTTCCTTCTGACGCTGACGTGAGATTGTAGTGCGCCCCAATTCTTGGACACAGCGTAACTGAATGCTAACATAGTTCAAGAAAGGGTGGCGTGATGAACGAGAGACGGAAGTTCACTCCGGAGTTCAAAGCTCGTGTGGTGCTGGAGGCTCTGAGCGGGGCCAAGAGCAACGCCGAACTGTGCCGGGAACACAACCTCAAGCCCCAGCTCCTTTCCGACGGGAAGGCCGCGTTCCTGGAGCGGGCCGCAACGGTGTTCCAGAGCGGCGAGCAGAGGAGCGAGGAGGCGGCGCGGATCGCGGAGCTGGAGCGTCTGGCCGGGCGGCTGACGCTGGAGAACGAGATCCTAAAAAAGGGGTC
>JAHWJO010000184.1 GCA_019348365.1 Armatimonadota bacterium
CGCCACCGCCCCTACTCGGGTCGTCTCGATGGCAGGCAACGTCCGTATCGTGGGGAAGAAGCCTGACAACGGCTAAGGAACGACCTCGAACGCCTGCGTCCCGCCAATTCGGTAAACGTAGAAATCGGTATCGAGCGTGAATATGCGATGGACCTGAAGGGCTTCCGCAGCCGCAACCATCGAAGCGTCGGCCAGGTCCATCGGGGTGTCTCGGTACTGGAGCATTAACGCGTCCATCCGCTCGACCTCCTCTAGGGTGCTCGCCCGGATCCGGAGGAGGTCATTCCTGAGATACCCCCACAGGGCGGCTTGGGCAGGGTGTCCGCCGATTCGACCGAGGAGATACATCGCCTCGGTGAAGCACGGCCAAGTGGTGAGGAGGGGGCTGGAGAGCCTGGGGAGTGCCTGGGAGCAACGATGGTGTTGGGCGTCTCCGCGGTTGATGAGAGACACGAGGGGGCCGGCGTCGGTGAGGGTCATACTGTGAGGCCTTGTCTGCGATACTTCTCGACAAGCCCGTCGCTGAAGGCGTTCCCAGACTTCTGCGGCAACTCCGACGGCCCAACGTCGATAAGTCCGATATGGCCGGCGAGTGCCTTATCGAGCGTCTCATCCGAGCTATCCCCCCCGTTTCCGTTCGGGCCGATTCCCAGCCGCTCCTCGATGAGCGACCGGGTGAAGGCGCTTAAGTCCTGCCCCTGCTTCTCCGCCTCTTCCCGAAGGCGTTGTTCAACCTCCGGTGTCAAATCAATCTGAATGGTCATCACCGTCACCTCCCCCCTATTCTACTCCGCATCTCATTCCGTATTCAAAATCTTCCATGCCTGCCACCCCGCCCCTATTGTTCTGAAACAGGTTATCCTACCACCTCCCTTCGTCGTGTGGTATTCCCCCGAAAAGGAGTACAGGGAGTTAAGCAAGCCCATTCCGTCGAAACCATGCGATAGAAGGAGGGTCCGATGTCTGAGCGACCGGAACAACGACAGGAACGGGGAGTCTTCACCGAAGAGTTCAAGCGCGATGCGGTCCGTCTGGCCAAAGAGCGGGGCAACATCTTCCAAGCCGCCCGCGATCTCGGCGTCCACGAGAGCGTGCTGTCTCGTTGGAAGCGACAAATGGACGCATCGCCGGAGAGCCCCTTTCCCGGCCAGGGGAACCCCCAGGACCCTGAACTGGCGCACAGGAACAAACTATTCTCTTCGATATTCGCGCCGCCCATCAGGAGAGCCGAGGGACCGACGGCATCCCCCGGGTCCATCAGGAGTTGCGGGCCCGGGAAGTCGCTTGCAGCCGGAACCGGGTGGCGAGGGTCATGCGTAAAGCAGAAGTTCACGGCGGAGTAGCCGAATATCCACGGGTCGGCCGAGATTACGTATCTGTGGATCGGCGAGGGGTGGATCTATCTGGTGATATGCGGAGCCATATAATCCCGACTGCTCCTATTTCGATTGCATTAAGGATACCAAACTGTCTATTGCAGCACGACCGATAATAAAGCTTATGTCAACCTAAGGCTGAGGAACGATCCCCTCCTCTCCTGGCTGCCCTTCAGGCAACTCTCTTTCCCCCCTGCTGCTACTTCTATCAGAGAGGGGAGATGACGGACCCTGAAGAAAGGCACTGTCCTAAGGCACGGTCCTCCAGAAGCCGACGGATCAGATTTCATCCGTTGAACCGGTTTGTGCTCCCCCTGAAGGCCTCTTCGTCACGCCACAGAAGGCGGCCCGATTCAGAGGACTGGGCGGCGTCGTCGTCCTTTGCAACGAACGGTGCGGTGAACCCCTCGTGTTTGAAATAGCCGAGCAGAGGGGCGTTTCGATCGAAACGCCCCTCTGCTCGGAAATAGTTGAGGAGACGGTCCTTCGTCTCTTCGGGAGCCCTCTCACAGAACCTGCCCCGGGAACGGAAGAAATCGAGCAGCGCGCCCTCCGCCGGGGAGAGGCGGCCCCCGCTTTCAGGCCGTCGCGTGTGGAGCTGGGCCGCCTCGACTCCCCGAACTTCTTGCCGAATTCAACAAAAGGTCGGCAAGGCTTCCTCCACCCCCTGCAGGTCCCCCGGTGAGGGATTCCTTGCGGATTCCTTACAGGATCCCAGGGTCCGGACAGGATCCCATGCAGGGTCCGGCCCTCTCTCCGGTCTCTAGGACGGCGCTACGAGCAGCCTCTGGGGAAACGGCAAAGAACGGCGCCGAGAGCTGAACCGGCCCGGTTGCAGCACTGAGCGGAGTTGGAACGGCCCGGTGAGATCGCCGGAGGACGGGGCGGAGGGTCCCCCGGAAGAGACACGAAGATCTTCCAAGGTACACGGAGAGGCCGGAAGAGGCAAAGAGACATGGAGGCGAACGAGATGAACCGGTCGGAACCGGCACGGAGATAACGGGGCGGGAAGAGGCCGAAAAGGGGGAGTCGGGAAGACTGACCCCCCTCCGTTTTTTTGGTTGGGCTCGATGTCGGCGGGACTAGGTTCTACGGGGGGAATTTCAGCGTCGAGCTTCAAGTCGGCTCCCCAGGGACTTTCGCAAAAAAGAGGGAAAAAGAGGCCTTTACTTCCCCCTGTGGTGAGGGACTTTTCACACTTTCCCCCCCTCTATTCCCGGACATGGAGGAGGGAAAATCGCACTCCCCCCAGACTCCTCACGTCCCCTCCCCCGTGCATCCGAATTCCCTCCGAATCGCCTCAATTTAGTCAGTTTTCCGGTCATCGAGAGATTCCCCGAATCACGCCCCGATTCGGACCCCCATCGAGCTCCCATCACGACCCGAACGACCCCAACCGAGCCCCCAACGGGAGACGGGAGGCCTGCGGGCCGCCGCCCTGGGCGGCGGCCCGCAGGCCTCCCGTCTCCAGGCGTGGCATTCGATCCAGTGCGGGAGTCGCCACTACCGGCTCCGCTTCGACGACGCCCTCGAGAGCTCCCATATCGACTTCGACGCGCGGGAGGTGAGGATCCACCCGACGCGGTACGGCCGGACGCCCGAGGCGCAGTACTTCTACACGAAGGCGGCGATCGCCCACGAGGCGGGCCACGTCCGCTTCAGCCGGGCGTATTCCCCGCTCGAGGTGAACGGCGCGCTGCACGCGGTCTGGAACGCCTTGGAGGACGAGCGGGTCGAGCGGGCCATGGCGCGGGTCTTCTGGCCGAACGCGGAGTATTTCCAGAGGCTCGGCGACTATATGGCCGCGACCTCGATCGAGGAGCACGGAAGGTCTTGGGAGTGGGAGCTCCGACTGGATTCGGAGGGGCTCGACGTCGTCCAGCCGGGCCTGCACCTCAACGCGCTGCTATTGCACCGGTGGGACGCCTTCCATGGGTTCGCCCACCCCGAGAACGTCCGGCTCTGGGCGGCGATCTGCCCCCTTGCGGAAGCCGCCTGGGTCGCGAAGGACTCTGACGAAGTCCTCGACTATTCGAAGCGGATCCTCGAGATCCTGGGGGTGTCGGCTTCACAGACGATCGTGCTGGTGATCCCGAACGGATTGGGAGAGATCTTCAAAGGCGCGCGCAGGCTTGATAAAGCGGATCCCCTGCCGCCGGGCAACGTGATCGTGATCGCGCCGGGGACTTCTTCGGGCTGGAAGAAAGATCAAGCCGAGCTCGGCGAAGCCCTTGGAGACGTGAAGGACCAATACGGCGGGTGCGGGGCCAGCCAACTCGAAGAGCTCGCCGATCCCGCGCCCTATATCGAGCAGGCCCGGCCTTTGAAAGAGGCGCTGGTCGCCGCCCTTCGGACCGAGAAGGTGCGGGAGCACCGCGTCTACGACCGGAAGCACGGCCGGTTCGACATGCGCGAGTACCGCCGGGGCTCAAAAGAGTGCAAGGTCTCCCGCCTGGAGCGCGGGCAGGTCGGGCCCGACATGGCGGTGGAGCTCTGTATCGACCGCTCGGGATCTATGTCGGGCATTATGGAGGCGACGAAGGTCGCCGGCATGGGGATCCACCTGGCGCTCGAAGAGGTGGGGATCCCCCACGGGATCAGCGTCTTCGAGGGGACCGAGACGGAAGAAGGGGACGTGCCGTTCCGCCTCTTGAAGATCGGGGAGCGGCCAGGTCTCACGAAGAACTGGCTCGCGGGGATCGACGCGACGACGGGGACCACCACGCGCTCCACCCTCGACTCGTTCACCCCCGATCTCCGTGCGCGCAAGGAGCGGCTGAAGGTCGTCTTCCTTCTCCACGACGGGGGGCCGTCGGACGGGCAGAAGTTCAGGGAGTGGATCGCGGAGAATGAAGGCCGCTTCTATATCGTCGGAGTCTACCTCGACGACGACGGGAGCGCCTATCTTCAAGAATTGTTCCAAAACCATCTCGTCGTCTGCCCTCCCGAACAGCTCGGAGAACGGCTCGCGGCTCTCCTGACCTCCCTCTACAACAAGACGAGGAGGCGAAGATGAGCGACGCCGTACCCGTCTGTATCTATCAGATCTACGACCCGCAGAAGCAGGAGGCGAGGTTCTCCTTCCGGCCTCTGCCGGGAAGCTCACTCGTCATGGAGACCCAGGTGGAACGCCTGGACGATCTGAACGAAACCGCCTTCATTCGAGGGTACTCGTTCGATCCCGAGCACCTCTTCACGTTCTTCCGCGACAAGAAGGCGTGGCTCGCGGCGTATCCCTACTGGGAGTATGAGGCGATGCTCTCCTGCGGGTGCGGCCCGATCGCCGCGAAGGAGGTCGATATCAAGACCGTCTGCGCGAAGTGCGGCCGGCGTCCCTCACCGATCACGGGATGGAGGAAGGTGGCCCCGGGTGGAGCGAGGTCGCCGGACCCGGAGCATCCGGCAGGACCCACGGATCCGTGATTGGAGACCCGCACGCGACCGTTTTCGAAATCGAAGGACTCGAGCCCTGGATCCTTTTCGAAGGACTCGAGCCCTGGATCCTTTTCGCAGATCTCGATCTCTGGATCCTTCTGCCCCCCGAAGGAGCGATCGCGCTCGTTCACACGTCTCGTTCACGCGTTCTGCGCGAGCTCAGAGCCGCGCCTGAACGCATGAGACCTATAAGACGCAGAGCATGGGACGCATGAGAGGCATGACACGCATGAGAAGGAGAGATCATGGCAGGAGACACGCAGAGAGAGCAGCACATACGGCAAGAGCTCCAAAGACTTCAACCGCCGGAGGCGGGAGGATTACCCGAGACCGTTCAGACCGGCGAGGGCTACCGCGCCTGGCTCGTCGCCTACCACCGCTACGCCGAGTCGACGAACCCCGACGAGATCGCGAGGGTGCTCCCCATGCGGCAGGCGGCCTGGCGGGCCTCATCGGACGAGTTCCGTCCGCCCGTGCCCGAAGCGAGCGGCCTCTCCCGGCTCTCCCGGGCGATCCTCGAGGACCTCTCGGCGTTCGTGGCGCGCCCGGTGGGTGCATGCGCGCCTGTCCGTGGAGCGGCCGTTTCGTCCTCTTCCCCGCAGTCCCGAGTTGAGGGAGACGAGCCTCGGGATCCTGGGCTTCGCGAGGGATCACGCCGAAGTCCGGGGCTGGACGGACCTGTGCGAGACGATCGACGCGCTCTTGCTGGATCGATCCCCCTCGGCGCTGGCGCTCCCGCGGAAGGGACTATCGGCGATCCGGCAGCAGGCCGACGGGACCGTGACGGTCGGCTACTGCGAAGTCTATCCGGCGACCCTGGACCTGGCGAGCATCGCGTCCGGGGTCTGGAGGATGGTCAGCGACGGTCCCGATCGACTGGAAGAGGCGGTGCCCAGTGATCGGTGGGGAGGGCACAAGCCGACCCTCGACGGGTTCCAGCGCCTCCGGGAGCTGGTCCGAACGGGAGAGCGGGCTCGAACGGGGGAGCGGCTCCGCCCCGGATCCGGGGAGTAGCGTGGACCTCGTCGAGCGGATGGGGGAGCATTATCCCCCCGTCTACAAAAACGGCAGGCACCACCGGGAGGGGAAGGAGTACTACTTCGAGTGCTCGTGCGGGAGCGATCGACTGGGGTTGAACGGCAACCCGTCGAGCTCCCGCTACGGCCTCTACTCCTGCTTCGCCTGTGGAATCGTGAAGGGCCACGCCATGTACCTCGACCCCGAGGCGCAGGTGAAGCTCTCGGGCCGCCCCAAGCCGAAGGAGGACCCGACCGATTGGGAAACCGCTACACGGATCTACACCTGGATCTGGCGGAACTCCACCCTGTCGGAAGACCATGCGAAGTACCTGAAGAAGAGGGGCCTCGATCCTTCCCTGATCCAGGCACGCACCGTCGGGCCGGAGATCCGGGAGATCGAGTCCCGCTTCACTCGCGCCGAGCTGACGGCGGCGGGACTCTACCGAGAACACGAGAAGTGGGGGTTCGGCCCGCGACTGATCCTCAGCCCGGAACGGTTGATCGTCCCGTACTTCTCGGACGATTGCCGGCAGGTCGAGTATCTCCGGAGCTACGGTCCGAATCGAACGGATGGGTTCCGGAAGATGATCGGGCCGCAGGGGATCCCCTCCCGCCGCTTCCTCTACGGCCGGTGGCTCCTCCCCCCGGGAACAAAGGCGCTGCTCGTGACCGAAGGGGAGTTCAAGGCGAGCGGCGCCCTCTCCCACGGGTACGCCTGCGTGGGGCTCCCGGGTGTCCAGTGCAGCCATGCGGCAGTGCTCGCGTTCTGCCGGGAGCGGGGGATCGGGGCGGTCTGGCTCTGTTTCGACTCGGAACTCTCCCCGAAGCTCCGGCCGGGGAGGAAAGCGCCGGCTCAGGCGGCGGTGGACCGGCTCGTGGACCGCTTCCGGTTCGAGCGGATCCGGCTGCTCCGGGTGCGCCTGCCGCTCGCGCCGTTCGTGAGAGACTGCGAGGATGAAGCGAAGGAGACGAAACGGAAGATGGATCTCGACGCTTACCTGCTGCAGTACGGGCCGGGGGCCTTTGAGCAGGTCCTCTGCGAAGCCGAACGGCTCCTGTAGACGGCCTCTGAGAGAAGCGAAGAAACGGCTCCCGTACCCGACGGGAAATCGAGGAGAAGATTCGAGATTCGAGGAATGCGGATCCCCCGAGAAAGCAAGGATCAGCGGATCCCAGAGAAGCAGATTCCTAAGGAGGGAATGACGATGAAGATCGACCCAAGGAGGAGACGATGAACGCATGTCAGTTGAGCGGGCGACTCGCCCGTGATCCCGAGTTCCGTTTCGGGGAGTCCCGGGGGCGCCGGTGGGTACGGGTCTACACCCGGATCGCCGTCGACCGGAGGATGAGCCGGCGCCGGCGGGCGGCGGCGGAAGCGGCGGGCGAGCCCACGGCGGACTTCTTCGCCCTGGTCGCCTTCGGGGATCCCGACGACCCGCGCGACGCGGCGACGTTCGTGAAGCGGCAGTTCGAAGCGGGCGCCCTGCGGAAGGGGACGCCCGTCGAAGTGACGGGGCGGCTCGCCTGCCGGCCCGCTCGAGTGAGCCGGGTGAGCCATGAACATGAACCGGACCCCGCGCTGGACGGCCTGGAGGGAGATCCCCCTGAGGTGAACGGCCTGGAGGGGGATCCCCCTGAGGGAGAGGGCCTTCCGGGTATGGGACCGGAATCCGGATCGATGGCTGCCGGATCGATGGCCGCCGGATCGAACCGCGAACCGGACCGGCGCATGGACCCGGGTCGGAGCGCCCTGAAGGACCTGAACAGGCTGGACCCCCTGTGCCGGTTGAACGACCTGAACAGGGGCTGTGGGGCAGGAAGAGACGTCGTGGTGATCGAAGCCGACGAGATCCGCTTCCTCCCGTCCGGCGGCTACCGGCCCGATCCCCTGCGCTCCGGGCATTCCGAGGGGCTGTCTGTCTCGTCCTCTCCCTCTGAAGCCTCTTCCAAGGAGTGCCCGGACGGCTCCCCCGGCTGCCGGGGCCGGATCCGGAATCCCTTCGAAGAGGCGGCGGCGGCGGCGGCGGAGGGGTTCGAGGAAGAGTTCGAGCGGTTCGAGGCGTTCGGAGACGGGGGAGAGGGGGCTGGCGATCAGTCCCCCGGGAACCCCCTCCAAACGCCTCCCGACGGCGTCACTCCCCGTGCTTCGGGGGAAGCCTCCCGCGAGGCGCCCCGGGGGAACGCATGCGAGGACACCAGCGCCCCGCCGGGCTGGCTCCGGGGCGAGACCGCGAACCCCTTCGATAAAGCTTCCCTGCCGACGGCGTGAATCCCCCGGAATGGAGGTGAAGGGATGACGGTCTCGGGGGGGAACGCCCCGTTGGATTAGCCCCAAAGGCGCGCGCCTTCTCTCAGAAGAACGTCTTTACTGATTGACTGAACCCCGTCGTTCCCGCCCCGGGCGCGGGGGGGGGTGGGGGGGGGGGGGGGGGCCCCCCCCCCCCGGGGGGTTCAATGGGGGCGGGGGGCGGCAATTGAGGGCAGCTAAGGTTTTCAGTGGGGTTTAGGGGCGAGCTTTCGGGGTTCCCGCGTGCCCCCCGGCTATATAATGGGGGGTGGGATGAACATTGGGGTTTGGGGTTGGACTGGCTGCCGCAGAGT
>JAHWJO010000185.1 GCA_019348365.1 Armatimonadota bacterium
AACGGATGGGAACGTTCAACGTTCAACCCCTAACGCTAAGATACAAGGGCGACTCACAGACCCCATACTCACGACTCATAGACGGCTCATCCTTATGAAAACTCCCTCTCCTCTCGCACTGTTGTTCCTCTGCTCCGCTACGCTCGCTGTCGTTCCGACCGAAAGGGCGAAATCCGCCGCCTCGAACCGGGACATTCAGTGGAAGAAGGTTGTGGTGGACCCGGAGTTCCGTTCCGAAGGCGCTTCCGTTGCCGACGTGAACAAAGACGGAAAATTGGACATCCTGGCGGGGTACGTCTGGTACGAAGCCCCGAACTGGACGCCTCACGCCATCCGTCCCCTTCCCAAGCTGAACCCCGCCGCTCAGTACAGCCAGAGCTTCCATTCTTTCGCGCTGGACGTGGACCGGGACGGCTGGATGGATCAGATCGTCGTCGGGTTTCCGGGCGGCAAGGGGAGCTGGTTCCGAAATCCGGGCCGTACGGGGGAGTGGGTCGAGACGACGTTCCACGAGAAGGTCGGCAACGAGAGCCCGAACTTCGTGGATGTGAACCGGGACAAGCGGCCCGACCTGATCTTCGGCAGGGACAATTCGGTGCTGACGTGGTGGGAGACGGACCTGAAGCCGGAGAGCCGATTTCAGTCGCATGTGATCAGCAAACCCGGCGCGCCCGCCTGCGGCAGCTACGCTCATGGCCTTGGCGTGGGGGATATGAACAAGGACAGGCGGCCCGACATCCTCTGCCCGGAGGGGTACTGGATCGCGCCGAAGGACCCGAAGACCGGCCCCTGGAACTTCGTCCCCGCCGAACTCGGCCCGCCCAGCGCCCATATGTTTGCCCACGACTTCGACGGGGACGGGGACATGGACGTGATCAGCAGCTCCGCGCACGCCATCGGGGTCTGGTGGTTCGAGCAGGTGGAGGGCGGCGACACCCCGAAGTTCCGGCAGCACGTCATCGACGACACCTTCTCCCAGTCCCACGCGATGGTGATGGCTGACATCAATGGGGACAAGCAGCCCGACTTCGTTACGGGCAAGCGGTGGTGGGCGCACGGTCCCACCGGCGACGTGAATCCCAACGACCCCGCCGTCCTCTACTGGTACGAGTTCCGCCGGAAGGGCGGCAAAGTGGAGTGGATCCGCCACACCATCGACACCGACTCCGGCGTGGGCACGCAGTTTACCGTGGCGGACGTGAACCGGGACCGGCGTCCGGACATCGTCATCGCGAATAAAAAGGGAGTCTTCTATTTCGAGCAGCAGCCCTCCGGGAAATCCCCACGAAAGTAGGCTATCAGCCGGAGCGGGCATCGAGAAGACCCGGAAAAGCGCGGAGGGTCACGCTCATTACGTTCGCTTGTACTCAAAAAAGGTCAGAGCGGCAGTACCTCCTATCGTTTGACGACTCCATTCACCGGGTAATTTCTCCGTGAAGCGGTTGAGGCGACGGCCAGAGCGTTCGCCTGTAGACCCCGCTCCCAGGAGTCATCCCATTGGACAGTCAAGCCTTGCCCCAGTATAAAGGCCCCCTCCCCCAGCCGGAAAGCCGCGCGAAGCAGCAGCGCGACCGCGCTCAGAAAGAACATGAGGGGGGGTTCCAGCCGATCCCGTTTGCGAAAGAAGTCTGGTCTCGGTTCAACGAGGACAACGGGCCGCTGATCTCCGCAGCCTTGAGCTTCTTCACGCTGATCTCTCTTGTCCCGATCATGCTCGTTGCGGTAGCAATATTCGGCTACTTCATGACCGGCGCGGATGCCCGCGATCGCGTCATCAGCTTCCTTTTCGAGTTCATGCCCGCCCTTGGGCAAACCTCCGAGATGCGTTCAGAGGTGATGAACACCATCAGCGGGATTTTGAAAAGCGCGGCGGCGGGCCCCAAGGAACTCTCCGCCATCGCCGGTGTGCTCGGCTTGATCTGGACCGGCCTCTCCCTCTTCCGCAACATGGAGACGGCATTCGCCATCGTCTTCGAGGCGAAGTCGCGGCGTGGATTCTTCAAGTCCATCCTCACGGCGGTTATTGCCATGAGCTTCATCGGCCTGCTGCTCCTCAGCTCCATTGCCGTGACGGCGCTGGTCTCCGTCGTCCAAACGTATTTCCCCAACCTCCCGCTCATCAGTACGAGCTCGATCTTCGAGGTGATCGGATTCCTGATCTCCATCCTGCTGACGTTCGGGATGTTCTTCGCCATTTACAAGATCATCCCCAACGCGAAGATCCAGACGAAGGCCGCGCTCATCGGAGCCGGGTTCGCCACCGTCTTCTTCGAGATCGCCAAGTACGGGTTCGGGTGGTACGTCAGCAACTTCGGGAATTTCAACAAGACGTACGGCGCGCTGGGCATGGTCATCTTTCTCATCACATGGACGCTCTACTCTTACATGATCATGCTGCTGGGATCGGAAGTGGCGGACGTGTACAGTGATGTGGTGCTGCAGGAGCCCGCCGTGGAGGAACAGGCCGAAGGAGAACCCGTCCAGGCTCCGGCAACGGCCTAAACTTTCGCCCTGCGTGACACCATCCTCGGTATCACAGGATTAGGATTCCACAGGCCATGAAAACGGAGGGGGAAGCCGGACGCATCCCCCTCCGTTTTTTGCCTAACGGGTCTGAAGGTAAAGGATTAAAGGAGCGATCATGAGCGACGAAGCGAATCAGCATTCCTCTGAGATCCCGCTGGAAAACAAGTCCCGCTTCTCACTCTCCGGGCTTCAGGGGGCTTGGGCGCTGCTCGTGCAGACGGTGAAGGACTGCTTCACGGATAACGTGCCGCAGTGGGCCGCCGCCGTTGCGTTCTACGGGTTATTGTCGCTCTTCCCCTTCACTCTTGCCGCCATCTCCATCGCCGCCTACTTCGTGGACGTGAACTGGGCCATATCGAAGATCAGCGACGGGATGGGCGAATTCCTCCCTCGCGGAGAAGAGGTCATCAAAAGTACCCTTCGTGATGTCATCCAGGCACGGGGGACCGTGGGGATTCTTTCTATACTGGCTCTTCTGTGGACCGGCAGCCGGGTGTTCGGCGTGCTCACGATGGCCCTCAACATCGCTTATGATGTGGACGAGACGTTCGGCTTTTTCAAACGTCTGATGATGGAAGGATTATTTATGCTGACGGCGGGGGTCCTCTTCTTCCTCGCCCTCTCCTCCAGCGTCTTCTTGCGCCTTTTTCAGGGAGTGCTGCAATTCCTCCCGGAGGAAGGAAACAGCGTGTTTTGGATCGTGACAGAGGCGGTTCCGGGTTTGCTGCTGCTGGGGACCTATTTCCTCGTGTACCAGTTCGTCCCCCGCACGAACCCGAAGTGGCAGGCGTCGGTCGCCGGGGCGGGAGCCGCGACGCTCCTCTTCATGATCGCCCGCCCGCTCTTCCTCGGTTATATCCAGCAGTTCGCCAGTTACAATCTGATCTACGGCTCGCTGGCGGCGGTGATCATCCTTCTAATCTGGGCATGGATCGTGGCTTATATCACGCTCTTCGGCGGGGAGTTGGCATCGCACGTCCATATGATGTACTTCGAGGGCCGGTCCCCTGAAGAAGTGGGAGAGAGCCACGAAGAGCGATCCCCCATAAGAAAGAAGAAACGGAAGGACTCCTCCCAGCGACACGCTGCCCCGGCCCATTGATGGCGTGAGGCGTCTTCGGGTCCCATAGAACACAGATAACCTCTAAACTTCAGAAGATAGAGGATAGAAGCTCGCAGGGGCGGTCTATCTTCCATCCTCTATCTTCTGAAGTTTAGAGGTTATCTGTGTTCATCCGTGTTCATCTGTGGTTCCATCAGGAATTACCCGCGTTTATCTGCGTTTATCTGCGTTTATCTGCGGTTCCATTGCGGTTATTCTCACCGGTACGAGCCCGGAAAGAGCCTCCGGTGGATCTCGGCGATCCGTTCCGGCTCGACCTTGGGCCGCCGGTCGTAGGTCAGGAGTCCATTGATCTCCTGCTCGATGTCGGTGAGCTGCGTGTAGCAGAACCCCACCGTGAAATGAAGCAGCGCGATCCCCTCCATCAGGTCCCCATACTTCTCCAATAGCTCCTCGTCCGTCTCACAGAAGCTGTAGATGCCGTAAAGCCCGTCCCACTGCTCCTTCGGCGCATCGGGGAGGGAGAGCAGCCCGCCCACCTCGGAGAGCACGACCGGCTGCCCCCGGTACTCCGATCCCCTGGCGAAATAGCGCAGGGGCGACTTCCCCCAGGAGAGTTCCGGCAGGACCCCGGTCTTCAGCGTCTCCGCGTATCGCTCCAGCAGATCCGCTTTCGTCGCCGTGTAATCGTGGATCGCGACGATGTCGGACACGTCGGTGTGCTCCCAGCCGTCGTTGTCCACCACCGGGCGCTCCGGATCGATCCGCCGGGTGAGGGCCACGATCCGCTCCAGGTAGGCGTACTGGCCGGGATGGCCCTTCCCCAAGCCCGGCGCGCCCCAGCTTTCGTTCACGGGAACCCAGGTGATGATGCATGGGTGGTTGTAGTCCCGCCGCACCGCGCGCTCCCACTCGGCCAGGAAGATCTCCTCGGCGCGGAGGGACCATGTGCGCGCGTTCGCCATCTCGCCCCACACAAGGAGGCCCAAACGGTCGCACCAGTAGAGCCAGCGGGGATCCTCGACCTTCTGGTGCTTGCGGGCTCCGTTGAACCCGAACCGCTTCGCCCATTCCACGTCCGCGCGCAACGCCTCATCCGAGGGGGCGGTCATGCCGCCGTCCGGCCAGTATCCCTGATCCAGTACCATCACGAGATAGACCGGCGCGCCGTTAAGCCAGACCTTCCCCGCCTTCACCTGCACGCTCCGCAGCCCGGCGTAGGACCGGACCTCGTCCAGCAGCTCGTCGTCCTGATAAAGTCTCACTCGCAGGTCGTACAGGTGAGGAACGTCCGGCGACCAGGGCTTCGGGTCGGAGAGCGTCAGGCGGAGGCGGGCGCTGGCGCCGGCGGTCTCTTCCACTGCGCGGGCGATTACCTCTTCCTTATCCAGAACCTCCGCCTCCAGCCACCACCCGATGGAGGGGGCGTGGAGGAAGACCCGCATCTCGAAAGCGGACTCCTCCAGATCTGGAGTCACGCGAAGCTCGCTGATCCGGATCGGTGGGACGGGCTCCAGCCAGACCGTCTGCCAGATGCCGGTCGTGCAATAATAGTCGCAGCCTTTCGCCACGCCGGAGGCCGCCTGTTTCCCCCTCGGCTGGTGCCGGTCCTGGCGATCCTCCACCCGGAGGACGATCCGGTTGGCGCCGTCTTTGACATACGGGGCGATGTCGAATGAGAACGGGACGTGGCCGCCCTGATTGTGGCCCACCTCCTCGCCGTTCACCCAGACGGTCGCGCGGTAATCCACCGTCCCGAAGTGGAGCAGGAGGTCCTGCCCCCGCCACGCCTCCGGCGCATCAAAGTTCCGGGCGTACCAGACCACTTCGTGGATCCCCTTGTCATGGATGCCGGAAAGCTCCGTCTGGTAGGCGAACGGGACGAGAATCCGCCGATCCAATTGGGGGAGGGTGTGCCACTGTTCGCGCAGGCCCTCGTCGGCATCATCGAAGGCGAATTCCCAGACGCCGTTCAGGTTCAGCCAGTCCTCCCGTACGAGCATGGGGCGGGGGTATTCGGGCCGGGGGAATTCCGTTTCGGTATCGTTCAAAGGCCGCATAGGGCGATCACACTCCTTGAGAAGCTAGAGATATTCCGTTCTCCGAACCGGCTGCGGATGGATTCTCTTCGGATGGTTACGGATTTAGAGGGGCCGGGTCATCGGATTTTGAATCATTTGCACGTCTGTCGTAAAACTGTACCTAAAGCTTGATAGCCGCCGGAGTACGCTGAGTCCCGCATTTTTGGAGAAGAAGGGAAGCCAGAGCAGTCATGCATGCCGTCGCAGTACGACTCAAACAACGATCCATTCGGCTGATCCGAAATACAGTGTTGGACCTGAGATACGGGGGCTTTCTCGGGGGCTCCAAAAAGACCGATCATTATCACCTGGGCGCCGCAAATACAGTGAACACGGACTACGGCATGATGCCCCAGATTTTCAACGGGAGGATCGCCGAATCGGATGTCCTTGTCGATGTCGGCTGCGGCAAGGGCCGCGTCATCAACTGGTGGTTGAGCCGGGGACTTAAAAACAAGATCGTCGGGATCGACCTCGACGAAGAGATCGCCGCCAAGACCCGGCAACGGCTGCGCCGCCATCCGAACGTCACCATCCTCAGCGGGGATGCGCTCGAACTCCTTCCCGAAGACGGCACCCTCTTTTACCTGTACAGCCCCTTTTCCGATGCCGTCACCCGCCAATTCAAGGAGCGTCTCTGGGAACGGTTTCAGCACAGGGGCAACGTGACGGTGCTCTATTACGCTCCCTACCATCTCGCGGGGTTCACTGAAGATCCGAGATGGGAAGTGGAGGAGTTCCGGCTCGACATGACGGGAATGGCCGGCAACCATACGGAACAGGACGGGCGCCTCGCGGTCATCCGGATGAAGAACGGATAAGCTCCGCTGGGCGCGCCGGCCTCATCGCGAGCAGGTTTGGAGGAGGTCCGTTTTCGCCCGCTTCAGACGGTGTCCGTCTTCCCCCGGAACCGGCGCGCCTCGTTCCAGCGCAGCGTCTTCTCGATCTCCTTCATCTGTTCCGGCGTCGGCTTCTGGATCTTTGCTTCGGGGTCGTCCTTCATCCGTTCCGTGGCGCAGGTCATGCACACGAGCTGCGCGCCCCGCTCCCGTTCCATCTGCTGACCCGATGGAGCCAGCCAGATGGGACAGCGACAGTCCCGGCACTCCTTGATCACGGCCCCTTCGACGTAAGGCCGCTCCTTCGGCCGGGCCTGGAGGCAAATCAGGAGGATTTCATCGTCTTCTTCTACATCGTTTGCATCGTTCGGTGGGCTCACTGTATCTCTCCGTTTTCCCGTTTCATTTGATCCGCTCATACGCTTCCCTCGCGCCAGTTGCGACACCTGCACCTCCCCTTGTCATGTCATTCGTCAGGGAGTTCCAATTCTCCCTCACTGTGACCCGCTTGGAGCCGGAAATCGGGTAAGATAAGTTCCATGGAAAAGCAGGCCGGCACCTTTCTCACCGCCGAGTGGCGGTATCTGGCGATGGTCAACTATCGCGTGGATCCCTCCCTTCTGGCATCCTATGTCCCGCCCGGCACCGAATTGGACGCCTGGAATGGCATCGCGTACCTGAGCATCGTCGGCTTCCTGTTCCAGGATACTCGCGTGAAGGGATTCGCGATCCCCCTTCACCGGGAGTTTGAAGAGGTCAACCTCCGCTTCTATGTCCGGCGGCTCGGACCCGAAGGCTGGCGGCGGGGCGTAGCCTTCATCCGGGAGATCGTCCCCCGCCGCGCCATCGCCCTGATCGCCCGCGCCGTCTACGGCGAACCCTACCTCGCGCTCCCCATGCGGCACCGCATCGACCTCGACCCGCGCACCGGCTCCCTTGAGGATGGCGGCGCGGTGGAGTACGGCTGGCGCACCTCGGCGGGCTGGAACACCCTGCAAGTCGTCACAACGGGCGCGGCGGAACCGCTGCGGGAAGGCTCGGAAGAAGAATTCATCACCGAGCATTACTGGGGCTACACCGCCCGGCGGGGAGGAAGCGCGGAGTACCGGGTGGAACATCCACCCTGGCGCGTGTGGCAGTCCGACCGCGCGAGCGTGGAAGTCGACGTGGAGGCGATCTACGGGCCAGAGTTCGTGGAGCCCCTGAGCGCCCCTCTCCATTCCGCCTTCGTGGCGGAAGGATCCCCCGTTCGGGTGAACGCCGGAGCGCGGATGTAATCAGATCCGCGCCTCTTCCTGAAGACGGCTATCGCTCCTCCTGTGGAATGGTTGGCCCCATGCATCTGGTCGATTCATTGGATGAATGCGACATGGTGGCGGCCTTCCTCCGGACCGAGATCGCTTCGGAACGGTTCGGCAGGGAAATCGTCGCGCTCCTTGAGCGCGACGGGCGGGACAGGAGCCTTATCGACGAGCCCGACACCCGGAACGTAGAGGAGAACTGTTACCGCCTCCAGCTATTCAGCGACTTCCGTGGGTACAAGCAGAACCGGGGATTGTTCGAGGGTTTCCCCGGCAATGTGAGCTGGTATAGAGCGATCCTCACCCGTGAGGAACTGGCGGGGGTGAGATATATCGACTACTCCTACTGGAACGAGCTCTCCGGGGGTTCCCGGCTACCTGCCGACGCGGCAAAGAATATTCGTGAGGGGGTGGAAGTCTTTGAGGTCAGTAACGACGGATTTTTTCGGATGGCAGAAGCACTCAGGAAAGGAGCGCTGTTTCCCGAACTCATTCTGGTCGGCACAGCGCCCGGCTCGGAGCTGGTGGTGCTGGAAGGCCATGTGAGGCTGACGGCCTATTCCCTAGTATATCACCACTAAAGTTTTGAAGGAACTCCCTTCCGAGGCTAAACTGG
>JAHWJO010000186.1 GCA_019348365.1 Armatimonadota bacterium
CAGGACGGCTTCAACCGCCTGAGCGTCTTCGGCGGGGACACCGTTCAGAGCCCCTTCCAGAACAAGCCGGTTCCCTCCGGCTGGCCCAACGGGCGCCGCTTCGGGGACGACGTGATCGACATCGCCCTGACCGCCATCGGCTCGCAGGGGACGCTCCCGGCGGGGACCGTGCTCGGCGATAACGTCAACTCCAACGACGTGACCTACCCGACGGTCTTCCCCTACATCGGCGTGCCGCACAGCGGATTGAACCACATCCATCACGGCACGAACGGCCAGCCCACCGGTACGCCCGCCGTCCAGCCCCAACAACAGCAGCAAGCCCTCACCAATAGCCAGGGGACGCAGGTTCGGAGCACTCGACACCGGAGAGCCTGGTAAGCCCGTTCCCTCCGGCAGCAGAACGACCTTCAGAACGTCTCGAAGAACTCCTCATGGATAGAGGGTGAAAGTCCTCACGGATAGAGGCGTGGCGAGCATCCCTTCTCGGTGAACTCATCGAGCGGGGATGCTCTCCGGAAAGAGTAAAGGCAGGTATAACGTGCGATCCCTCCGATATATTTTCATCCTGTGCATGGCCGCCCCCCTCGTATGCGAGCGGGGAGCCCTTCCCGCCCGGGCCACCGGGCCTGAGCCGGAAAGTAAACCCCTTTCTTCCTCCCCCGCCGCTACGACTCCGGCAGCCCCCGCCGCCGATCCGAAGGTGAAGACGCAAAGCGCGGATGCGGCTCCGGCGGAGAAGTCGGCGGCGATCCTCCGGAGAACTCCCCGGGAGATCGAGCGCTGGGAGCAGCACACCCGAAAAAGTCCCGAAGACGCCGAGGGGTGGGTGAAGCTGGCGGAAGCCCGGCTCCAGCGGGCGCGGGAGACGAACGACCCGGCTTTTTACACCCGCACGGAAACCGCACTCGCGAATGCCCAGAAGCTGGAACCGGATCAGTACCGGGCCATGAGCCTCCGGGCGCAGCTGCACTCCGCCCGGCACCAGTTCGACACGGCCATCGAGTGGCTGGGGAAGGCGGTCAAAGCCAACCCGAGCGACCCGTTGAACTACGGCCTGCTGGGAGACATCTACGCCGAGCTGGGGCAGTATGAGAAGGCCGAGGAGAACTATCAGAAGATGATGGACCTCCGGCCCGGTCGCGCCGCCTACTCCCGGGCCTCCTACCTGATGGAGCTGTACGGGGAGGAGCCCTACGCCCGCACCCTGATGACCCGGGCGATCATGGCGGGGAGCCCTCGCGGTGAGGATGCCGCCTGGTGTTACGTGCACCTCGGCCATCTGAACTTCAACGCCGGGTTCCTGCCCGCCGCCCAGAAGGCGTATGAAGCGGCCCTCGCGAGCTTCCCCGACTACTCCGCAGCCTACGCAGGAATGGCGAAGGTGAAGGCGGCTCAGAAGGAGTACCCGGCAGCCATCGGCCTCTACCAGAAGGCACTTAAATCCGGCCCTCACCACGAAATTTACGCCGCCCTCATCGAGCTCTACACCCTGTCGGGCCAGGCGGCGAAGGCGAAAGCGATGCGGAGCGAGCTGGGCGTGCTTCAGGAGAAGTACAGCAAGAACGACATGGACATCGATTTTGAAGTGGCGGAGATCGACGCGGAGCAGGGCCAGAACCTGGCGCACGCGCTGAAGCTCGCCAAAGAAGAAGTTCAGACGCATGGGAACGTCAAGGCGTATGACGCCCTCGCGTGGATCGCCTACCTGAACGACGACCTGGCCACGGCGCAGTCCGCCATGGAAAAAGCGATGAGCCTGGGCACCCGCTCCCCGGTGATGCTCTATCATGCCGCCCGGATTCAGGAGAAGCTGGGCAAGTCGCAGGAGAGCCTCAAGCTTTACAACCGCGCGATCTCCATGTGCCCGTACTTCCACGTCCGCTATGCGGCGGACGCCCGAAGCCGGGTGGAGCGGATCACGAAGGGCCTCTACGACGACAGCGCCGCCCAGGTCTCGCAGAAGCCCGCGCCGGAGACCCCTCACCCATTACCAGAGAAGAAGTAAGCCTGCGCCACCTCTTTACCATCCCTACCCAGTGAGTTCACCGAATGAAGGAGACTCCCGTGAGATTCCGATCCATCCACCAGTACCTACTCGTTTGGGGAGCGCTCCTCCTGATCGGCAGCTCGTTCGGTTGGGCGCAGACGACTCCGCCGACGGTTCAAAACCCGGACGTCGTCATGACCGATTCCTCCTCGGCGTGGGTCGTCTTCACGACGGACGTGGCGACGAAAGCGACGGTCGAATACCGGTCCACTAACGGGGCGACACGGACCGTAACGGAGTCCGGCTTCGATACCGGCCACGCGGTCATGCTGTCCGGCTTGATCCAGGGGCTGCGATATGAAGGCACGATCACCGTAACGGCGGAGAATGGAGCCACCGCGACCGCGCCCCTGCCGCCGTTCACCGCCTCCCCGCCCCAGACGGACGTGCAATTCGAAGCGGCCCCGGAGGTTTTCTTCACCGCCCCGGATGAAGCGGTCATCGCCTTCGCGACGAACGCGCCCTCCACCGCGCGGCTCGATTACGGGCGGAACGGCAACCTCGACCGGACCCTTCGCTCCGACGAGCCGTCCCGGACCCACGCCTTCGTCCTCGACGGCCTCCTGCCGAACGAGACGTACTCCTATATGGTGACGATCCGGGGGCAGGACGGCAGCATCGTCAGCACCCCGCCCAGGACGTTCAAGGTGGCGCCGCCGGAACAGGATCTCCGGATCATCGAGCCGGAGGTGTTCCAGACCAGCCGGACCACCGCATGGGTCATCTTCCGGACGACCCGGCCGGCGAAGGCGACGGTGGAAGTCCGCTCCGCAACCGGCATGGTCCAGACGGTATCGGAGACCGACTTCGAGACCCGGCACGCGCTCCTCCTCAGCGGCCTCATCTTCGGGCAGACGTACACCGTCCGGATCATCGCCACGGCGGACAACGGGGACACCGCTATCGCGTTCCCGACCCCGTTCACCGTGACGGACGTGCAGCGGGACATCGGTTTTGACATCGGGCCTCAGGTCCTCGTCACCGCGCCGAATGAAGCGGTGGTCGCGTTCACCACCTCCGAGCCGTCCACAGCCCGCGTCGATTACGGCCTCAACGGCAACCTGACCCAGACGGTCCGGGAGGAGACGCCCACCACCACTCATGCGCTGACCCTCACCGGCCTCACGCCGGGAGCGACCTACACCTACGTCATCACGGTGCGGGCGCAGGACGGCAGCATCTCCAGCACCGCGCCCACCACCTTCAAGGTCGAACCGGCGGACGGGGGGGTGAAGGTCGGGGATGTGGACCTGGACGGCTTCATCGACATCCGGGACGTGGTCCTGCTGCTCCGGTACGCCATCGGCATCCTGCCGCTGACCCTGGAGCAGATCGAGGCGGCGGACGTGGATCGGAACGGGCAGGTGAACGTCACGGACGCCGTCCGCCTCCTTCAGATCATCGTCGGGATCGGAACGTAGGCTCCCCCTCGTGAAGTGATCCTCCGGAACGCGGCTCCTCTCATCGAATGAGAATCAGCCGGGCAACGCTCCGGAGGTCTCACCTCCGATTCTGTCCGCAATATGGCGGCCCTACAGGAGATAAGATGGTAAAACGTACGACAAGGGGCTTCACGCTCATCGAGCTGCTGGTGGTCATCGCCATCATCGCGATCCTCGCGGCGATCCTGTTCCCCGTCTTCTCCAAGGCGCGGAACCGGGCGCAGCAGAGCGCCTGCATGAGCAATCTCAAGCAGATCGGGATGGCGACGAACCAGTATTTCGATGATTGGGACGACCGCCTCTATTTCCATCATGCGGGCCTGGAAGAGATCACCTGGGCGAGCCGCCTGAATCCCTACACTCGGCACTCCGGGATCTATGTCTGCCCGAGCGACCCGGAGACCGCCCTGATCAACCCGAATTCAGGGGAAGTCCATCGCCCGAGCTACCTGATCAACGCCTACTTCACCCACAACTTCCCCCCGGAGTCCAATGAGGAGCGGGAGGAGCCGGAGAACCAGTACTCCCGCGACGACGGTCGGATGGTCAGTCCGTCGGAAACGATCCTCTTCGCCGAAAGCGGGATCAAGGAAGAGGGGCACAACCAGGACGATTACGATGCCTGGAACGGCCTGTCGAGCGTGGAGCCGCTGTTCGACGCGGTACGCCATAACGGGGGTGCGAACTACAGCTTCGTGGACGGCCATGCCGCCTGGAAGAAACATGCGAGCGTGAAGCACATGCACTTCCCGGATCATCGGTTGCTGCCCTGAGAAATGCGTTTAAGGAAGCCCGTTCCCCATCAGGAAAGGGTCGCCATGGAGGGCAAAACAGAACGCCGGACCCTGAATGGAGTCCGGCGTTGCGGCGTACGAAGTATTACATTCGTCCATTTTTTACGAATTTCGGAGCAGGGCAGTAATGGGTTTGCCGTGGCCGTCGCGGGTGACGTAGAAGGGCCGCTTCTCGATCTCATACGACAGCTTCGGCGAGATCCCCATCGCGTGGTAGATCGTCGCGTGCAGGTCCTCGATCACCACCGGGTTCTCAATCGTCTTGCAGGGCCGCTCGACGGCGGTCTTCCCGTAGAGGGACCCCCGCTTCACGCCGCCCCCGAACAGCAGCACGCTCCCGGCGTCGGTGAAGTGGCGGTGCATCCCGTAATGCTTCATCTCGGTCATCACGTCGGGCACCTCCACCTGGTCCTTCACCCGCTGGTCCGGCTTGCCTTCGGTGATCATGTCCCGGCTGAACTCGCTCGCCAGCACGATCAGCGTCCGGTCGAGCAATCCCCGCTCCTCCAGGTCCAGGACGAGCTGCGCCACGGGGGAGTCGATCATCTTCTTCAGGCCGGCCAACCGGGTGTGCCCGTTGTCGTGAGTGTCCCAGTACTCGAACGGGACGTACTCCGTCGTCACCTCGATGAACCGCGCCCCGACCTCCGCCAGCCGCCGCGCGAGGAGGCACCCCAGCCCGAACCGGCCCGTGTTGTACTTCTCATACGATTCTTTCGGCTCCAGCGAGAGGTCGAACGCCTTTGATGCCGGGGAGTTCAGCAGCCGGTACGCGTTGTCCAGCGACCGGATCAGCGACTCCTTCTGATAATCGCTGCCGTGCTGCCCGATGGGGCTCTTCGCGGCCATCTCCTTGAACAGCTTTTGACGATTCCGGAACCGCTCCGGGCTCATGCCCTTTGGGGGGCGGACCGCCTCCATCGCCTGCGAGGGGAACGGCAGGTTGAACGGCCCGTGCTCGCTGCCGAGGAACCCGGCGGTGTGGAACGCCTTCAGCTCCTCCCCTTCCCCCACGTCGAACCGCTGCCCGATGTTGATGAACGCCGGGACCGCCTCGTTTCGTGGCCCCAGCGTCCGCGCGATGACCGATCCGATGTGAGGCGCGGCGACGGTCTGCGGCGGCGCGTACCCCGTATGCCAGTGATACTGGTGCCGGGAGTGGAGGATGAATCCGAGGTCGGCGGCGGTGTACGACCGGATCAGAGTCCCCCGGTCCAGTACGGCGCCGATCTTCTCCAGCCCCTCCGAGATTTTGATGTTATCCACGGCGGTGTCGATGGCCGGGAAGGTACTCAACACCGCGCTCGACTTCAGGCCTTTCTCGAACGGCGTGTACCGCTTCGGGTCGAACGTCTCGGTGTGGGCCATGCCCCCCGCCATCCAGAGCACGATGACCGTGTCGGCGGTGGGCCGAATCTTCGGTTCCCCCACGGTTTCCGCCGCTTGGAGCTGCCGGGGGTATCCTGCCGCCAGCGCCGAGAGCGTCGCCGCGCTCGCCGTCTTCAAAAAGTCCCGCCGTTTCATGTCTCTCGTGAAGGTCATCGTCACTTTCCTGTAAACCTGTAAATAGGACGCGGGCCTACGGCACGCGGATTTTCAAACGCGGATCGACGCGGATCCATACATCGGATTCGACAGGGATAGACCGGGTGGGCAGGATCTGCACGATGAGCGCTTCTGATGCCTTATCCCACTCATTCGGGTTCTCCCTGCTCCCTTTTACTAAGGCAGTGTGCATGCCTTTCCGGTTCCGGGTTTTATCCCCTTTCGGGCTTTATCCGCGCTGATCCGCGTTTGAAAATCCGCGTGCCGTAGGCCCGCGTCCCCTTCCTCTAGTACAACTAGTACAACTGGTAGAACAACTAGTACAACTGGAATTCCGGCAGCATCATCAGCCCCCAGAGGAGGTCTTCCACGCCGGACGCGCTCACCGGGGAGCCGGCGACTTTCAGAGCCATCTTCTCCTCCTCGGGGGTCGGGGGGCGGCTCAGGGCGCGCGCGTAGAGGTCGCGGATCAGCTGCGGGGCGTTCTTCCCCCGCTCCTTTACGGCCTTCTCCGCGCCCTGGCGGATCATCGCCGCCAGAGTCTCGCCGTTCGTCAGCTCCAGCGCCTGGAGGGTCGTTGCGGCGGAGGCGCGCTGCGTCACCGTCTGCTCCCGGTTCGGGCGGCCCAGCGCGGTCATCAATGGGTCCGCGACGGCCATCGACGCCCGCGATTCCGTCAGTGACCCGTCTCCCGTGACGACGAAGAACCGGACCGACGGCTTCGCGTTCGACACCTTCGACTCTTCGAGGCTCCCCGAATCCGGCCCGACCGTCGCCCGGAAGCGGGTTACGCCTTGAGGCAGCCAATAAGTGAGGATCGAATTCGCGTGCGTCCCGATCCCCCACGCATACGTCTTCTCCCCCAGGCGCAGCGGCTTCTCGACGATGCTCCGGTCCTTCTGGATCTTCCCGTACCCCGTCGTGCCCGTCCGCCACGCCAGGTCGGTCAGACGGATCTCGCCTTTCGGCCCGGTCAGCCTCGGCTCGACCCAGTTCGCCCAGTCGTAGCTCTGACCGTCCCCGGCGTCGGTCGCGATCAGCGCGAGCGTCTCCGCGCCGGCGAGGTCCACGTCCACTTCCGCCGCGCCGGACCGCATCACCTCGCTCGCCCACTTCAGGGCCGCGCGGCCCCCGGCGGGGAGGACGGGCGCGCCCTTCACGATCCGCAGCCCATTCACCGCTGGCTTCTGCCACACATCCGTCAGCGTCGATGCGGCATCCACGAACTGCTCCGCCGACAGCCGTTTCCTCACCGGCCCCCGGAAGACGAATTCTTTTACGTCCTCGGACGGCAGCCCGGAGGAGGGGAGCTGGTACGCCTTTGACGTAACGATCTGTCCGATCAGCCGCTTCACGTCGTAGCCGTTGTCGGCGAAGTCGGCGGCCAGCCAGTCGAGGAGGTCGGCATTCCAGGGGGGATGGTCCATCTCGTCGTTCGGCTCGATGAGGCCGCGCCCCATCAACCGCGTCCAGATCCGGTTGACGAAGGTGCGGGTGAGCCGCCCGTTCTGCTTCCCCGTCAGGATCTCCGCGAGCTTCTCCATCCGCTGCCGCTTCGGAGCGTCGGCGTCGATTGTGCCCAGCTCCGGGTAGAGGAACTTGATCGGCGCGACCTCGCCCGTCGGCTGGTCGCAGCGCACCATCTCCAGCGCCTTGTCGGCGTAGATTCCCGCCATCCCGTACGCGTCCGCGAGCTTCCAGTCGTTGATGAAGCTGTTGTGGCACGAGGCGCACTTGAGGTTCACCCCCATGAACACCTGCGAGATGTTCTGCGCCGCCTGCATCTGCGGCGTCTGGCTCGCGTTCACGACCCCCCGCCAGATGATGCCGTTGGTGAACCCTTCCGTCTCCGGCGTCGGGTTCACGAGCTGCGACACGAACCGGTCGTACGGCATATTATCCTGCAGCGCCGCGTACAGCCAGCCGGTGATCGGCTTCCGCCCCCCGTCGATGTAGCCCGTGCCCGTGTAGTCGTTGCGGAGGAGGTCGTTCCAGAACGTCAGCCAGTGCTCGGCGTAGTTCTTTTTATCGTCCAGCAGACGGCGGACGAGCCGCTCCCGCTTGTCCGGGCGCTGATCCTCCACGAACGCGCGCAGGGCTTCCGGGTCCGGCAGCAGACCGACGATGTCGAGGTACGCCCGCCGGGCGAAGGTCCGGTCGCCCACCAGGGGGCGCGGCGGGACCTTATTCGCCTTGTAGTAAGGTGTAAGGAGGCGGTCGATGGGACTTGTAAGGTTCGTGCCCGCCGGGACCGGGGGGAGGGCCGGTTTGCGCGGCGCGAGGATCGGCTTCCACGCCGACGATTTCACCCCATCATCGAACGGGAGTCCCGCGTCGATCCACGCTTTCAGCTTGCCGATCTCGGCGGGGGTGAGGCGGGGACCCTGGAGCGGCATGATCTTCCCCGGCACGGCTCCTGAGACAAGCTTGATGAGGTAGCTCTCCGAACTCTTCCCTGGCACGACCGCCGGGTGGTTCGCGCCGCCCGTGATGATCGCCTCCCGGCTGTCGATGGAGAACCCGCCCAGGCGCGTGCCGTTGCCGTGGCAGGAGGCGCA
>JAHWJO010000187.1 GCA_019348365.1 Armatimonadota bacterium
GCTTCAACGCGAGCGAGATGGAGGGAGTGGCGGTGACGGTGGACGCGGCGTTCGTCAATAGCCGGCTGGAGGGGATCGTCAGGGGCACCGATCTGAGCCGGTACATCCTGTAAACGTTCTACCGGACTTACGGCTCAGGCTGGCTGGAGGTCGCGGTCTTCCTCCGGGACGAATTCCACTTTAATACTCATTCCCAAAGCGTGTGCCACCCTCCTCAGCAGAGTGAGGGAGTGTCCCTCGTATCCCTCATCCTCCAGGCGGCTGATGACAGAAGGCGTGGTCCCGACCCGCCGGGCCAGCTCTCGCTGAGTCCAGCCCGCCTGGATACGGAGGGTGTAGAGCTCCCGCGAGATCTCAGCATTACGCCGTTCCGCTTCCAACTCCTTCCGGCGTTCCGGCCGGGAGTAGTGCCGCCGGCGTAGGATTTCGACGGCGTTCTCTGTCGCGCCGGGGGGCTTTTTCAAGGGGATGCTCCTTCCTCCTCCGGTAAAGGTTCCTGGTAGGTATGGGCGTCCGGATCGGCCTCGAAACGGGCCTTACGGCGGACAGCCAGGTCGATGTCGCGATCCGGCACGCGGTCCTCTTTCGTGAGGCCATGGGCGAGGATCGCGGCCGTCGCGGTCCTTCGATGGAAGAAGTAGAGGACCCGGTAGTTGATGGTTCCGAACCGGGCGCGCAGTTCGTGGATTCCGTCGCGGAGAGTGTCCGCTTCAGGACGATGGAGGTCATGACCGAGCTGGGCCAGCCGCTCGATTCGCACGGTGATCTTGTCGAGTACCCTGGGGGGGAGCGCGTCCAGCCAGTCGAGCACCGGGGCGGTTTTCCCGTCTTCAGAATAAAAGACGACGGTACAGGGCGGCATGGTCCCTCTCATGGGTAAAGATTGTGGATATGTGTCTCCATTGTATTCGCAATAATGCGAAGCGTCAAGGCGAGGGATTACGAGTCGGGATCGGCACCAGGACCCCTCTCCTCGGTCTGCTCCTGGTGCATCGGCAGGAAAAGGATATGCATGGCATCCCATCGTCGAACAGTGCAATGTCACTCGCTTTGGGGCCGAACGCATCCACAACACGAACAACATCATTCGCCTCCCGCATGGGAAAGGGCAGCTTCATAATCGTATTACCGGCCTGTATAACTCCAAGAATTTTAATATAACTGCTTCTAGAACGTTAACTGTCCGCGAATGGCTGAGCACTCAGAGCTTTGAGGCCCAATATGAGTTCGGTCTCAAAGCGATTGAGAATGTGAAAAAGGGAATCTGGTGATGCCCAAAAAGACAATTGAACAACTCGTCGAGTCTTTTGCAGTGAATGTGGCAGCGCAAAATGAAGCCATTATGGAAGGAAACTCACGTAAGAGCAATAAACATGCCAATCAGTTGCTAGCTGCTTTTGATGCTTTGTGTGAGATGGGCAGTGGTGGACGTGAGGCATTGTCTATCTTATTACAACATCCACGTCCGGATGTTCGCGCCACAAGTGCATGTTTCTTACTTCGCTACAAAACAGAAGAGGCCCTCACTGTTTTGGAAGAAGTATCCAAAATGCCGGGCTTGGCAGGCTTTGAGGCGGGTGAATGCATCAAGCGATGGCAAGAGGGGACCTGGCAATTGGACCCTGATGTTTAGCTCCTCGTACAAAATGAGGCTCGTAAGCTAATGGAGACGGTGGCGCGACGTTCGTCAAAAATCGGCTGGAGGGGATCGTCAAGGATGCCGACCTCTCCGGTAAGTCCTGTTAGTGCCTTAAGCAAAGGAATCAAGCGGTCACGACTTCGAGGATGGTTTTCTCCTCCGGTGCATGGCGATCCTCGGATCGTGATCCGCACGTCATGGCCCGGAGCGTTCAGGAAGCGGATGAGCCGGTCCAGGGTGTACCCCCGAGTGTCGTCCACGAAGCAGTAGATGCCGGTTCTCTGATCCTCTATACTCGCCATGGGGTCTCTCCTTCAGTGACAGGTCGGCCTGGTCACTGATCCAGTACTGAAGAGGGAGCCCTCCGTTCAACTCCTTTTAACTCAAGACCGGGGTTGATTAATATTTCTCTAAAGGAGAACTCATGCACGACCCTCGCCTGGACCGCTGGGCCGCCACCCTCGCCACGTACTGCGCCGCCCTCCAGCCCGGAGACCGGGTGCTGATCCAGGGCTCCCCCACGGCGGAACCGCTCCTCGTGCCCCTCTACCGGGCCTGCCTCGAAGCCGGAGCTTTCCCGTCGGTGCTGGTGAGCCTCCCCCGCATCTTCGAGACCCTCATCCGCTGCGGGACCGACGCCCAGCTCTCCACCCTCTCCCCCATGGAGCCGGTGATCTCAAAAGAGTACGACGTCTCTTTCCACCTCCTGAGCGAGGAGAATACGCGGATGATGAACGGCGCCGACCCCTCCCGTCAGAGCCTCTTCAACTTGGCGCGGCGGGAGCTCCGGCAGGAAGCCATGCAGCGGGCCGCGCGGGGCGAGCGCCGGTGGACCGTCACCCTCTTCCCCACCCAGGCGTACGCCCAGGACGCGGGCATATCCCTCTCGGACTTCGAGGAATTCATCTTCGATGCATGCTTCCTCAACGACGAAGACCCCGCCGAGCGCTGGCGTGAGCTGGGCCGATCCCAGCAGCGCCTCATCGACCGGCTGGAGGGAAAGGAGACCGTTCAGATCCTCGCGCGCGACACCGACCTCACCTTCTCGATCCGGGGCCGGAGCTTCATCAACTCCGACGGCAAGCGGAACTTCCCCAGCGGCGAGTTCTTCACCGGGCCGGTGGAGGATTCGGTGAACGGTCACATCCGCTACTCCTTCCCCGCCGTTTTCGGGGGGCGGGAGGTCGAGAACGTGCGCCTCTGGTTCGAGGAGGGCAGGGTGGTACGCGCCACGGCGGCGCGCAACGAACCGTTCCTCCACGAGATGCTCGGCATGGACGACGGCGCGCGGCGGCTCGGGGAATTCGCGTTCGGGAACAACTACGGGATCCGGCGGTTCACCCGCAACGTCCTCCTGGACGAAAAGATCGGCGGGACCGTGCACCTCGCCCTGGGGGCGAGCTACCCCGAAACGGGCGGCACGAACGAAAGCGCCCTCCACTGGGACATGGTTTGCGACCTCCGCAGCCCGGAGCGCGGCGGCACCGGCGATGGCGGCGAGGTCTGGGTGGACGGGCAGCTCTTCAGCAAAGACGGCGCTTTCAGCGAAGGATGAATGATGAGTTATGAATGATGAATTGAGCCCGAGGGGCCGTAGAGATCGGCTCCGGCCCAGAGGGGTTCATTCATAACTCATCATTCATAACTCATCATTTACAACGGGGATGACGCGGTCCAGCCCGATGAGGCGGATCACATGCAGCACCGGCCCGGTGGCGATCACCTGGAAATCGGCTTTCGGGTTCTCCTGTTCGACCACGCGGCGATACGCCCCCACCACCAATCCCAGGCCCGAGCTGTCGATGATCCGGGTGGGCCGGAGATCCAGGGTGTAAGAAGGAAGACCCCCGCTCAGCCACTCATCCAGGTGGGACTTCAGCAGGGGCGCGTTGGAGAGATCGACCTCTCCTCCCACGACCAGGCATTCCGGAGAGGGGCGTTCGATCTTCAGCGGGGCGACGGTCTTCATCATGGAAGGCAAGGGGAACTCCATACAACAAAGCGCTCTTTGGTAGCGGCGGAATCATGAATCATTTATCCGTCTTTTGTATGGATTTCAAACGTTTTCTTTCGGCGGCGGCGAGGAGTCCCGCGCGCGTCCGGGGATAACGGCTCTCGATTATCCGTAGCGATTCTTCCGCGCGTTCCGGGCGGTTCAGCGGCCCGGCAAAGATTCGGGCCGCCGCCAGCAGCGCGGATGCGGCGGTCTCCGGCGGCGCTTCCGGCAGGAGCGCCTGGATCAGCTCCATCGCCCGCTCCGGCTCGCCCGTGTTCTCCAGCAGCCCCGCGACCTCCAGGCGGCGCTCCGGAGGAATCGCCGTTCGTCCTTCCCGCTCTTCCAGCCACCGGTACGCCCGATAGGCGTCCTCCGGATTCCGTCGCTCCAGCGCCCGCCGAAGCGTCTCTTTGGCGTGAGCCCTCGCCTCCGCGTGACGGCTGTCCGCCGCCAGCGCGTCCGCACGGGCCAGCCCCTCTTTCGCCCCTCGTTTCCGGCTCCCTTCCCCTCCTGAGGGGGCGTTGCGGTCCCGACCGCCGGGCCGATTCGACTCCCGGTCGGGGCCGCCCCTCCGGGGGGCCAGGGTTGCCACCGCCAATCCCAGGAGAAAGCCCGCTCCATGACCCCAGACGCCGCTCTCCATCTCCCCCGTCCAGGCGCTCCAGACCATCCCTGCCACCGCATACGCGATCCACAGGCCCCAGATCCAGGCAGCACGAAAGCCGGGTGAAGTGGGCGAAGAATTCCCGGATTCGCCTCCGAGGACGATCCGTTCGCGGGGGAATCGCCCCGCGAACGCGCCCATGACCCCCGAGACCGCTCCCGATGCGCCGAGGATCGGGAGGCCCCCGGCGGCGGGGAGGAAGAGCTGCATCGCGCCGACCTGCGCGAGATGCGCCGCCCCGCCGACGAGCAGGTACAAGACCAAAAATCCCAGCGGCCCGAAGACATCCTCCACGTCCCGGCCCAGGAGCCAGAGCAGCGTCGCGTTGAACAGGAAATGGAATCCGCTGACGTGGAAGAATGACGCCAGCAGCAGCCCCGGAAGATGGGGCCGCTCCGCCAGCACCCCGACCCTCACCACATCCCCGTAGGAGAGGGGAAGGAACAGCAAGGCGAGGTAGACCGCGCCCGTGACGAGGATCAAGCTCCAGGTCGCCAGCGGGGATCTGCTGCGGGGATGATCGGTGTCCAGCCATGCGGTCATAACAACCGTCATGCTTCGCCGCGCCGCGCCGGGTTCCTCCCGCCTCTCGGGTCGTGCACTCCCCTCCTCCCCTCCAAAACTCCGTTGCGTGTTCCCAAAGGAAATCCGGCGGGAGGGGTGGAACCTCCTTTCGGTCCCCGCAGGGGAAGGGGAGTATCGGGGCCGCCCCTGCGGCGAACCCCGCCCCCATGCACTGACGCATTCGACGAGGAGATTATCCGTTATGGCTTCCCTTGGAATCGGTATCATCGGCACCGGGCGAATCGCCCATCAGCACCTCCGCTCCCTCAAGGATTTCGCTCCGGGCCGGGTGGTATCGGTCATGGATGTCCTGCAGGACCGGGCGGAAGCCGTCGCCGCCGAGTTCGGCATCCCGAACATCGACACCAGCGTTGAAGGGCTGCTCCAGCGCCCGGAGGTGGGGGCGGTGATCGTCTCCACGCCGCCGGTCGCGCACCACGGGCCGGTCATGGCCGCGTTGGAGGCGGGGAAGCACGTCCTCTGCGAGAAGCCGTTCTCCCTCAACCTCGACGAAGCGAAGGAGATGACCGCGAAAGCCGAGGCGGTGGGGCGGCACCTCGCGGTCTGCTCCGCCCGGTTCCGGTGCAGCAAGGCGGCCCAGGAAGCCTATCAGCGGGTCCAGACCGGCGAATTGGGGACCGTCTATCACATCCGCTCCAGCAGTTTCCGCCAGCGGGGCCGCCCCGGCCTCGATTTCTGGCCCGACGCGCCCTGGTTCCTCGACAAGAGCAAGGCGGGCGGCGGGACCCTGATGGACCTCGGGGTGTACCAGATCGACCAGATGATGTGGTATCTCGGCTACCCGAAAGTGAAGAGCGTCACCGCCACCACGTTCCACGGCGTGGGCAAGTCCGCGCCGGAAGGCGTCACCTACGATGTGGAAGACCATGCGAACGTCATGATTGTGACGGAGGGCGGCGCGTCGGCCTTTCTGGAAATCGGCTGGAGCACCAACATGTCCGGCGCGTCCGGCCTCTTCATCTGGGGGGACAAGGCCGGGTTGAAGTTCGATCCCCTGACGATGATTTCGGAGCCGCTGGAGGAGAACAAGCTGACGGAGACGGCGCTGCTTGGCGACGAGGAGAAGGGGCCGGGCCCGTACGGCGACGTGACCCAGCAGTTCGTCCGCGCGGTGGTGGAGGGCCGGGAGCCGTGGACCCCCGCCCGCGAAGCCCTCGTGGTGACGCAGATCATGGACGCCGCGTACCGCTCGGCAGAGTCGGGCGGATCGGTGGAGCTTTTTTAGTCGAAAGTCGAAAGTCGAAAGTCGAAAGTCGAAAGTCGAAAGTCGAAAGTCGAAGGTTGATAGTCAATAGTTGGGGTTGGGGTGGGTGAGAATACGGGGGGCGAGCATGGCGGGAATCGAACGGTTCGAGGATATTGAAGGCTGGAAGAAAGCACGCGAGTTGACGCGGGCGATTTACTCGCTGACCTCAACGGGAGAATTCTCGCGGGATTACGGGCTGAAGGACCAGCTCCGGCGGGCCAGCGTCTCCATCATGTCGAACATTGCAGAAGGATTTGAGCGGGGAGGAGACAAAGAATTCCAGCAGTTCCTCGCCATTGCCAAGGGATCGACAGGAGAGGTCAAAGCCCAGCTTTACATCGCGCTGGATGCTCGATACATCGACCGTGAGGCGTTTCAATCGTTGTATGAGATGGCAAACGAGACGGGAAGGATCATCGCCGGCTTCATGCGTTACCTGGCGAACTCCCCCCGCCCCACCAACAAGTTCAAATAGCCCACCCCCGGCTTTCGACTTTCGACTTTCGACTTTCGACTTTCGACCCTCGACTTTTGACTTTTGACTTTTGACTAAAATGCATCCTCTCGAAACGTATCTGAACGATCTTCGCCTGATCCATGGGGTAGGCGTTAAAGAGACCTCCTACTATTCGGCCCTGGCCAACCTGTTCAATACCGTGGGTCAGACCCTCAAGCCGAAAGTCCGCTGTATCATCAATCCCCGGAACAAAGGGGCCGGAATCCCCGACGGTGGACTCTACACTCCCGATCAGTTGGGGCGCACGACTGACCTCGATTCTCTCCCCGGCCTGATCCCCGCGCGGGGCGCCATCGAGGTGAAAGGCGCCGCTGAAGCGGTCCGCGACATCGTGCGGAGCGAGCAGGTCACGCGCTACCTGAGCCGCTACGGGCAGGTGCTGGTGACGAACCTGCGCGATTTCGTTCTGGTGGGGACCGATGATGGCGGGAAACCCGTGGAGCTCGAATCCTACTCCCTCGCGCCGGACGAGGCCGCGTTCTGGCGGCTGACCGCCCATCCCCGCTCGGTGGTGGAGATCCACGGCGAGCGGTTCCTGGAGTACCTCCGGCGCGTGATGCTCCACGCCGCGCCGCTCGCCTCCCCGCAGGACGTGGCCTGGTTCCTCGCCTCCTACGCCCGCGATGCCAAAGCCCGCGTCGAAGGCGGGGAGATCCCGGCCCTCGCCGCCGTTCGCACCGCCCTCGAAGAGGCGCTGGGACTGAAGTTCGAGGGGGAGAAGGGCGAGCATTTCTTCCGCTCTACCCTCGTTCAGACCCTCTTCTACGGCGTCTTCTCCGCCTGGGTCCTCTGGCACCGCGAGAACCCCCGCCGCACCGACCGGTTCGACTGGCGCAGCGCGGAATGGTACCTCCACGTCCCGATGATCCGCTCCCTCTACTATCAGGTCGCCTCCCCGCAGCACCTCCGGCCCCTCGGCCTCGTCGAAGTCCTCGACTGGACCGCCGCCGCCCTCAACCGGGTGGACCGCCCCACGTTCTTCGAGCGGTTCGAGGAGGAGCACGCCGTCCAGTACTTCTACGAGCCGTTCCTCCAGGCGTTCGACCCCGAGCTGCGGAAGGAGCTGGGGGTTTGGTACACCCCGCCGGAGATCGTGAAGTACATGGTGGCCCGCGTGGACGCCGTCCTGCGCGAGGAGCTGGAGATCGAGGACGGCCTGGCCGACCCCCGCGTGGTCGTGCTCGACCCCTGCTGCGGGACGGGCGCGTACCTCGTGGAGGTGCTGCGGAAGATCGCGCAGACGCACCAGGAGAAGGGCGCGGACGCCCTGAGCGCGGGGGACATCAAGCGGGCGGCGATGGAGCGGGTCTTCGGGTTTGAGATCCTGCCCGCGCCGTTCGTGGTGGCGCACTTGCAACTGGGCGTGCTGATGCACTCCCTCGGTGCGCCTTTGTTAGAGGAGAGAATAGACGAGAATGGAGTACACAAGAAGGCAGATCGTGTAGGGGTTTACCTCACCAACGCTCTAACGGGTTGGGAGCCACCGACAGAAGAAGGTAAACAACGGTATAAAACATTACAGATGAGCTATCCGGAACTTATGCAAGAGCGAGAGGCGGCGGACACGGTGAAGCGCGGTAAAAAGATCCTCGTGGTGCTGGGAAATCCGCCTTACAATGCCTTCGCCGGAGTCAGCCCCAAGGAAGAACAAGGGTTGGTAGAGCCGTATAAGAAAGGCTTGATTGCGGAATGGGGCATCAAAAAGTTTA
>JAHWJO010000653.1 GCA_019348365.1 Armatimonadota bacterium
GTTCTCGTCCGGCTCGCCATCCCCCCTCACCGCCTGCCGGAACGCCCCCGCGAGGTGCTTCCGCGCCGCGTAGATCGTGATCGCCGCGAAGCCGATGTACGCCCCGCTGCTCTGCTGCTGCACGTACGGGAAGGTGTCCCCCCGCACCTGGAACCCCATCGCCGCCGCCGTGACCTGCTCCAGCCGGGTGAGCAGGAAGAAGAACCAAGCCGAAAATGCGAGCTGCGTCGGCAGCAGGAAGGTCAGACCCACCGCGAACGGGTAATAGCTAATCGGGATGGAGCCCGCCGCGCTCCACGGCAGGCTCGACGCGGAGAAGTAGCGCGGCGCGAGCGGGATGCCGGGGATCGTCGGCCAGAGGACGTGTGCGAGGTTCAAAAACTGCAATCCCCCCGCCAGCCCCGCCCCGATCCAGAAGAGCGGCTGCCGGAACAGGTCGCCGCCCGGCTGCGCGATGGCGAGGGGGATCTCCGCCAGCGGGTAGGTCAGCCGCTCGTGGTCCCATTGCTTTCGGAACAGCGATGCCACGCAGAACATCGTCCCGACGAGCATGAGAACGAACAGGGTCCAGACCCCCAGCGGCAGCAGCCACGCCCGCCAGTACCCCGTCGCGTACAGGTCGCTGTTGCCCAGGAAGAGGAACCGGAGCGCGGGGCCGGGTTCGGGGAGGAGCCACCGGGGGACGTGCGGCTGAAGGACCTCCTCCCACCGGTTTTCGGCGGTGCTGCGGGGGTACAGCCACACGAGCGTGGTGAACAGGATTTGCAGGAAGTCATGCCCGCACAGGTTCGACCCGATGACGAGCATGGAGTAGACCGTCAGCAGCTCGCCGGAAGAAAAGGCGGCTCTCGGCCAAGCCCGCCGGAGGAGGGCGTTTCCCGCCACCAGGAACACCAGCACGGCGATGGCGTGGAAGAAGAGGGCCGGGATCGTCGGCGTGTCGGAGTACCGCACGTACTCGATCTGCATCAGCCACCACGCCGCCGCCGGGATCAGCGCCGCCCCGAGGAGAATCGCGCGGGGGGTCGCGCCTCGGTGCGGGACGGGGAGAGGGAGAGACGGGGAGTCGGGGGGAGGGACAGAATCCGGTGAGGGCGTTTCTTCCAGGGATCTCGAATCGGGTTCTTTGACGCTCATACAGGCGGCTCTCCCCTCCTCGTGCGGTGGCATAATCCTGTTCCCGTTGCACCGCCGGAGTCCCTGCACATGTAGGTCCTCCCGTTGGGATTTGATAGCCTCACTCTACTATTGGTCCACCACAGGTATTTTAAAGGGTCTCTTTGGGTGACCCAAGAGGGACAAACAAGAACCCTTTCAAATCAGATGGGTGGACCCCTATAGTACCTTGGTCCGAACGTCGCGTCCTCTGCCCCTCCGCCTCGCTCCTGCTCCCTTTCCCTCCATCGAACGCCTTCAACTTCAGGCGGTCTGCTCCCGTAAGGCGGCCTCCGGCGGGAATGTCACTCGCCGATAGATCTCCGACATCGCCAGGCGAAACGAGAGGGCAGGAAGTTCAACTTCGGCTTCAAGGCCGGTCGTTTTCTTGTAATTCCATGTGCCGTCGTCCTGCCGGGCGTAAATTTCCACGCGCGGTCGGTCCTGCGCGATGAGCACGTAATAAATGAGAGTCGGAATGGTTTGATAATGGTCGAACTTCTCCTTCCGGTCATACAGCTCAGTTGACGGGGAGAGCACTTCCAGAATCAAGATGGGATTGAGCAGTGTATCTCCCCCGCCGTCCTCGTATTCCGCCTCTCCACACACGACGGACCCATCCGGATAGGTGTAAAGCCCCGTCGGGCTGACTTTCACCCGCATATTGCCGGTATGCGTTTCACAGGGGCCATCCAGCAGTTTGAGACGCAGCTCTCCCATAAAATCGTCGGTGATGCGGTCATGATAACGGCTCCCGCCCGCCATTGCGAACATCTCGCCATTGTAGTACTCGTTCTTGATCTCCGCCTCGCGCTCCAGCGCGAGATACTCTTCGGGAGTGATGTAGGACTTTGCAGGCTGCGTCATCTGCGTACCTCTGATTTTTCCCACGAAGCGCTGGTCTCGGCATCCACGGGGTCAGCCCTCACCCCCAGACCAGCAGCCTGATCCGACACGCCGCCGGGATCAGCGCCATCCCCAGCAGGATCGCGCGGGGAGTCGCGGCCCGGTGCGGGACGGGGAGAGGGGGAGACGGGGGGAACGTCTGAAACGGTATCCTCAGGCTCCCTCACAGCTCCCACGTCGGCTGTTCTTATCATTCGATGCACTCCCCCCACCGGCAATAGACTATTCCCCTGTTCCCTCTTCCCGTCTCACTCCCCTCCTTCCCTTAGAGGGTGTATAGAAAGGATAGAGAGAGGGGTTATCAAGAGGTATCGAT
>JAHWJO010000188.1 GCA_019348365.1 Armatimonadota bacterium
CTGGGGAAGGGGGTGAAAGCCTACACCTGGACGGAGTTCAACATTGAACCCACCGGCAGTGTGGAAGTCGGGGAGGAAACGATCCTGGTCGGAGCGGTCTTCATGTGCGCGGAGCGGATCCAGATTGGTCGCCGCGTCATCATCTCTTACAACGTGACCCTCGCCGACAGCGATTTCCACCCGCGCGACCCCGATCTGCGTCGTCAGGATGCCATGGCGAACGCCCCCGAAGGGGATCGCAGCCGGCGCCCTCCGGTCGTCTCCCGACCGCTGGTCATCGATGACGATGTCTGGATCGGAATCGGTGCAATCATCTTGAAGGGAGTCCGTATCGGACAGGGCGCGCGAATCGGAGCCGGTGCCGTAGTGACTAAAGACGTGCCACCTGGGACCTACTGGACCGGAAATCCTGCCCGGCAGGTGTCGGCAGGGAATGAGATACTCGGATGAGCAGGGACAATCTCGACCGTACGGGATCCGTTCTGGGTCACGACTGGTTCCCCCGGCCCCTCCCCTCGAACATCTCCCTCGGAGAAAGGAGCTGGCTCTACAGCTCCTTTGCCTTCCTCCATTATCGGAGCCGGTCTCCCCAGGGGGTGGTGATCGGGCACGACAGCGGGGTCTATAACGGCACCTTCTTCGACCTGGGGGAGAGCGGAGAGGTGTTGATCGGCAACTACTGCACGGTGGTCGGCGCGATCTTCTCCACGCGGCAGCGTGTGGAGGTCCATGACTACGCCTTCATCGCTCATGAAGTGGTGCTGGCCGATTCATTTGCGCCGGTCCCCCCGGAGGGTGAGCCGGTTCGTGGCGGTGAGCCGGTTCCGGGGGAGAGAAAGGGCATCATCGTCGGTGAAAACAGCTGGATCGGCGCGAGAGCGGTCCTGCTTTCCGGCGCCCGGATCGGCGCCAACGCCATTGTCGGGGCCGCCGCCGTCGTCGATTTCGAGGTACCAGACTACGCTATCGTCGCCGGGAATCCGGCGCAATTCGTTGGATGGGCGAGGCCGGAGAAGAGATAATGCCTTCCCTCCCCTGGATGATACTGACGGGGTCATCGGGAGCAGTGACCCTCGTGAGTCTGTCTCCTGACGCGAAAGAGACTTCATCCCTTTTTGCATCAGTTCAGTGGAGTCCCTGTGGAGGATCAGGGTTGCACTTTTGGAAGGTAACAGCCACTTTATCGATATATGATCGTGTGTAAGCTTGTTCTGGCTCCTGATTACGACTGACGAATGCGAGCTGGATCGCGCTCGTGCCGGTGATTCAAGCGCCCCGACGGATCAAACGCGAAGAGAGTAACCGCCAACAGCAGGGTCATTTCATTACGAGTGCCCGGCGATTAAAACCGCGTCACCAACCGCACAAAGCATGTCCTGAGCGTAGTCGAATGGATCGGCCTTCGCCGACTCCCCTGCTGCCCGATTGTGCGGTTTTGGGCCGGGGGGAACCCGCGAAGGCGGGTTTCGTGCCCCTCCAGACGCGATTTTAATCGCCGGGCATACGTAATGAAATGACCCTGTAAAATCTCTTCCTTGGGCTTGACGTCACGTAGGAATGTGATATAATAAGAGAGCCGGGAGACACCGGCAGTGAAAATCTGGTCGCGGGGTGGAGCAGTCTGGTAGCTCGTTGGGCTCATAACCCAAAGGTCGTTGGTTCAAATCCAACCCCCGCTCTTTCAAGTACCGCCTGGTTGCTTTATGCGCCAGGCGGTTTTTTCTTATCCGAACGAGATCATTGAAATGTTTTCTACAATGACCAGTCTATCCAACTTTTCAATGAAGCAGGATGCATTCTATGAAAGCCGGTCAAGCCGTCAGAATCGCAAAAACGTGGGTGAAACAGGAAGCGCAACGTCGGCAGGGGTTTCGTGCGGCGCATCTTTCCGGATCCCTGAACGAGCTGTCGGAGGAGGATGAACTTCCCGAGGGTTCGGATGTCGATATCTATTGCGTCATGGATAAAGATTGCGGCTTCCCTCAGACGAAGTTCAGCTATCGGGGGGCCTTGATCGAAGCCGTCTCGTACCCCTTGAGCGCCTATCGTTCTCCGGAAGCCGTCCTGTCCAACCCGTATCTGGCGCATCATTTCAGAACAGACTGCATTCTCGCGGACCCTGAGGGCCTGCTGGATGAGATCCATCGAGTCGTGAGGGAAATATACACGGACCGGCAATGGCTGCAAGCGCGGTATGATCAGTCGAAGGCGGCGCTTCAAGGCGCTCTGGAAGGAGCGGACCGGGCGGAGACGCTCGATACGGGTTTCCCCACCCTCTTTAAAGCCGTCAGGCTGATGAGCAACCTGATCCTCGTCGCTCATCTCCAGGCGCCAACGGTGAGAAGATCGATCTGCCGCGCCAAAAAGATACTACATGAGACGGGACATGCCGTTCTAGCAGAGGATCTACTTCTTGTACTGGGGACCGCCGATTTCTCCAGAGAACAGGTCCTCTCCCGCCTGTCCGAATGCGAAAGCGCCTTTAACCGCGCCGTGGAGGTGTATCGAACTCCCTTCACTCCCGGCTTCAACATGATCCCTTCATTTCGTCGCAGTTTGGTGGGAGGATCGGAGGAGATGATCCAGACGGGAGATCATCGGGAGGCGATGTTGTGGATTGCCGCCATGTATTGGACCGCTCATCGGACGCTGCAAAATGACGGCCCTGATGAAGAAAAACCACGATGGCAGGATTCCATAGACCGGCTGTATGCAGAACTCGGCCTCCATAATTTGGAGGATTACTTTCAGCGGTTGGAGGTGGCAAAAACGGTCGCAGGAAAGGTGATGCAACTGACGGATAAAGTCGTCTACAAGGATGCGAGTTAATATTCGTGCTTTTCGGGGGCCGGTTCTCTCTTCAGTTCAAGCGCTCGTTAACGGTTATCGTGAAGCAATTCTTATCCCAGCTTCTCCACAGCTGCGTAGGGGTTCAAGTGGGGAGGAGGGTTCAATATGAAAGGAACCGATCCGTGAACGGAATTGGTTCCCCTCCCCGTGTCGGCTCATCTTGTATCATAACTCCACGCACAGATGTGGACGTTCGAGGCTTGCTCGCTTTATAGAGCTTCAACAGCACCAAATGCTTGATGGAAGCTACTGTAATCGGCTCTGGAAGCTCTTTAAGCAGGCATGGAAGCGACACAAATCGCTCTTTAAACGAGCGAGCTTGCTGCTGAAAAGATACGATACAAGATTAGCCCGTGTCGGGGAGGGGTTGGGAGAGAGGTCCCCGCCTCCCTCACACCGAGAACCTCCTTCCGAACGGATCCACTACCCGCAAGTTTATCGTTCCTCCGGCTTTGGATATCTATGTAGCGACAAAAAACGCCCCCTCCTGTCCTGGAAGAGGCGCTTTTGATTTCCATTTCCAAAGCCCGGTTAGATCAAGCTCCCTACGTTACTTCTATCAGGCGGCCTTTTCATTCAGCCGGCACTCATAGGGTTCGTATGCGTCCAGGCGCTCGATCTCCCGCTCCTCCGGCAGCACGCGCACCACGAACTGCGGGCCGTCCTTCCAGTCCTTGCCGCTCTCCTTGCTCTTCTTCTGGTGGGCGCGAACGTCGGGAGCGTCCCAGAGAATTTCATCGTCCCGGAGCGCGAGGATGCGATTCTCGTAACCCGAATCCAGGTAATCGCTCCGGCGGTCGCGATACTGCCGGACGCATTGCGCTCCCTGCTGAAGCTCCCGGTCACGGTCCTCGGCGGTGCCGCCGTACCGCTCCACCTCGAAGGGAACGCAGACCTCCTCCGGCTGTGGGCCGCGTACTTCGATCTCCTCCGCGCGGATCGGACCCAGACCCGCATTTCCCACCAGCTTGATCGCGTTATTTCGGTAGAAGAAAGGGTGATCGGGATAATCGCCCGACGGGTCGAACCCCATCACCCGCGCGGCGGTGGCATCGGTGGCGACGATGTTCGTTCCGGCGACGAGGACGCCCGGAGTCATGGGGGTGCCGTCCCATTCGCCGTGGTTCGCCGCGACAATCCCATCCACGACATTGAGCGCGGGCTTGAGGAGCAGGGCGAGGTCCGCGATGACGCGGGGGAGCCGGATCAGGTGATCGTGGAGGTAGGTACGCGGGAAGCCGTACACCGCCGGAGGCGTGAGGCCGAACAGGTTCTTCATGCAGAGCGTGCAGCCCAGCGACCGGTGCGCCTTCATCTTGGAGACGCTGACCACCGCATCGGCTTCCACGATGTCGGGGTGCAGCTCGTAGCTCTCGAACATGAGGGGGGAATCGGTGAGTCGCGCGGTGCGGAACGGCCCGTGCCCGAAATCGACGACCCGGACGTTGGGATACTTTTTCAGCCGTTCCGGGAGGCCCAGCCCCTCGTAGACCTCCCAGCCGTTCTCCTGGGTGGGCGCGTCTCCCACCACGATCTCGGCGTCGGTGAGGCTCCGGAGGGTGCGGATGACGGCTTCAAGCACCGGAGGATCGGTCAGTTCGGTCTGCCGCCCTTCCGTGAGGGTGAAACGGGAGACTCCCGCATTCGTTTTCACGAGGATCTTGTTCTTTCCCCGGAAGTGAGGCGCGAGGTCCAAGCCGGACAGCATCTCCTCGGTGGCCTGGATGACCCTCTCATCGGAGGAGGCAGGTTCGCAGCGTTGGGTCACGACGACTTCACGATTCATGGGGGTGAGGTTCCTTTATGGGTGTGTCGGGAAGGGCGGCAAAGAGGGAATAAAAAACCGAGCCGTGTGTCAGGCATCCCCATAGGAAGCAGGCAGAAGCGAAGGCATTTTACCCGAATCACCCGTTCTTCACACTCACCTGTCATGTGATCCAGTTACCAGGGAGAGAAAGTTCAGTTGGGCTCCATCTCCCGCAGAATTATCTCTACAGGATATACCCTTCACCTTTGTAGAACCTGTCATTCTGAGCGATAAGCTTTGCGTACGTCCTGATCTACTCAGTACGAGAAACTGATGACCGACACTTGGCTTCTACCTCTCTCTAGTCCGAACCGACGGCTTTCCGATACGAATGCGTGATCAGCAGCTCGATCTCCCGGAGCTGCACCGCCTCCAGCAGATGCGCTTCATCATGGGAGCCTTGGCTGTTCGAAACGGCCTCCTCGCACCAATCCACAAACGCAAAGGGGTCCCACTGGGGTGTCCCTTCGATCTGCTGGAGACGCATCCGGGCATATTCGGAAGTGTCTTCCACACTCCTGAATACGCCAATCGCCTGTTCTCTCAGCGAAGGGAAGATGGGATGATCGCCCACCTGCCGGAACCAGTACTTGGCGTTGGAGAAATCCGGCTCCCGGCGGTGCATGATCCCATGCCAGTAACTCCCCGTCACGTTCGGGATGCCTTGAGAAATGGAATGGGATTCGTTGAGGGAATCGTTCCAGAGAAGGAGGCCGCTCTTCACCGCGCGGGCGTAGTCCGGATCGGCATCGTCGCGTCCCAGGAGTTCGGATTCCTCCATTCCTTCCAGGACGGCCTGCAAGCCTTCGTTCCAGGATTCTTTCGGGGCCAGGGGTGGCAGGGTGTCGCGGTTTTGGAGCCGCGCCGCCAGGCTGGCGAGGTTCGTACTCTGTGCATCCGTTAGGTTCAAAGCCGGGGTAATCATGATATTCCTTTCCAGATTGGGAAATTGGGGAGTTAGGAAATTGGGGAGTTACTGTTCCCCTCATTATCGGGATAGGATAAACTCTGCTCCATCACCGAAGAAGAACAGGACGGAACTCCCCAATTTCCCAACTCCCCAACTCCCAATATCCTAAATCTGCATGCGGGTGAGTACGCCTTCGAACGAGGTGTCCATCCGGTCGTCGCCACAGATGTAGCGCCACAGCTTCGCCCGCTGGACGTTCTCCGCGCGGGCCTGCTCGCCGGTCCAGGGGTGGCTGCCCCCCAGAATCTTCCGGACCTCCGGGGAGCCGATGCCCTCCGTATTGAAGAGGGCGCGCTGCTCCTCGCCGGGGCGGAGGCGGAGCTTGAACATGTAGCGGGTCGTATCGGTGTGGTTGGGCTGGGCGCAGTGCCAGAGGGCCTGATGGAGGAATGCTATCGTCCCCGCCTTGCCGATGAACTGCATCTGCCCCTTGATGTTCTTGTAGCGGCTGATCGAGGCGTTGCTCACGCGCCGCATGTGCGAGCCGGGCAGGATAAGCGTGGGGCCGGACTCCTTCGGCACGTCGTGGGAGAAGTACATCGCCTGGATGTCGAAGGCGAAGGGGCGGGCGTCGATGATCGAATCGGCATGCCATGCCTGCGCGCCGGCGTGATGCGGCCCGACGACGTGGAGCGCGGAGTGATCGTAGACGGGATTCTCCCCCACGAGGCTCTGGACGATGCCTTTCACCTGCGGCAGCTCAAAGATCGCGCGGGTCGCCTCTGAATCGTGCCAGCGTCCCTTCCCGGCGACCTGGTCGGCGTAGACGGCCTCGTTCATCTCCGGGGGAATGAGATCATCGAAGCGAAGGAAACCGTCGAAGACGAACTGCGCCATCTGCTCGGCGGATAAGAGGTATTTCGGGTCCACTTTAGCCATGGAGCTTCACTCTCCTCTCCAACACATATTCATAGGGGAGATGACCGGTTTCGTGTTCGCCGCCGCGCAGGAAGACGGGGAGCGTGGGGATCTGGATGACGAACCAGCCGTCGCGCATCGCGTCGAGGACGGAACGGTAGGGGGGCTCGTCCTCGTCTCCCGACTGCATCTGCGGCTCGTCGCGGGGTTTGGCCCCGTCGTAGAGCGCCCACGCGACGGTCGAGGAATTGAGGTCGGGCTGGCTGAGGTGCAGAATAAGAATCTGCTGGCGCTTTTCGCTCACGGGTGAAAGCCTTTCCGGGGGGGAGTGTTCTTCACCTCCTCATTCCGCACGGGAGGGGTGGGCCTCCCCGTTATCATGCCGAATTCCGCCTCCGGGAGAAAACTTTCGCTGAATAGAGGAGGAGGGGCGTTGTGGCTCGGAGGAGGAAGGCTCCCCTCATGCGACGATGCCGGGGAACCGGGGGGTGAAGCCGGGGAAGACCGCTTCCAGGTCCGAGCTGCCGAAACGATGGCGGAGGATCTCGTCGAGAACATCCCGGTAATCGTTGGTGACGCGGAGATCTCCGGGCGGCTCGCGCTGCTCGGGTTCCAGCCCCGGCCAGCGCGCATACACCTTTCCGCCGGCCACGCCGCCGCCCAGCAGAAACATCGCACCGCCGCGCCCATGGTCCGTGCCCAATCCGCTGTTCTCCTGCACCCGCCGCCCGAATTCGGTCATCAGCAGGACGGTCACGCGGCGCATCTCCGGCCCCATGTCACGCGCGAAGGCCGCGACGGACTTCCCCAGGTCGTCGAGGAGGAGAGCGAGCCAGCCTTCTTTGGTCCCCTGCGCGACGTGGGTGTCCCATCCTCCTTTGTCCAGGCAGGCGATCTCCAGCCCGACCCGCCCCCGAATCAGGCACGCGACCTGGCGCAGCCCGCTGCCCAGCGGAGACTCGGGATAGGATGCGCCGTGGGAGGGGCGGTAGTTCGCCGGGTCCATCCGGCGAAGTCCGTCCAGAACGGTGAAGGTCTCGCGGCCCGCCTGGGCGACCGCATCGTTCCCGCCGGATTCGTAGAGCGTCCGGAACGAGGTTTGGAGGGGGGCGGCATGGGCGCTCAGGGTTTCGGGGATGCGGAGCCGGTAGTTCTCCAGGGACGGGAGGACCGTCGCATCCGTCGCGCCGCGCAGGGAGTCCGGGAGGACATTTCCAAGAGCGACGGCCCGAAGCGGGGAAGTCGAATCACCCGTAGTGGCGCTCAGGTGCCGCGCGATCCAGCCGCTGGAGGGGCCGGGTCCGGGGGCTTTCTGCCCGCGCTCCATCGCGGTCATGGCCTCGAAGTGGGAGCGGGTGTGATCGCCGGAGCCGACGGCGTGGACCCCGGCCAGTTTCCCCTCGCGGTAGAGGGGGAGCAGCGGAGCGAGCTTCGGGTGGAGGCCGAAGAAACCGTCGAGATCGAGGACGCGCGTCTCCGCCGCTTTCCGGCGATCTGTGGGTGCGGCCATGGCCAGCGTGGGCCGGGCCTTGTGGTAGGCATCCTCGCCGTAGGGCACGATCAGGTTGAGGCCGTCCGCCCCGCCCCGGAGGAAGATCACGACGAGCACGGAGTCCCGTTCCCGACCGGGGCCGACGGCGATCTGACTCAGGGCCGTCCTCGCCCCGGCGGCCCACGACAGCCCGCTCAACAGGCCGCCCATCAGAAAACGGCGGCGCGTGCTCCCCGGAAAGGAACCGGGGGAATCCGGGCGTGAATCACTCCGGAGGGAGTGTTCCGAACCCCCCTCCCATGTCTGGCCCGTGCCGTTGCAGCTCCACCAGTCTTTCATCGATTCACCTTTTATCGCCACTGGAAATC
>JAHWJO010000189.1 GCA_019348365.1 Armatimonadota bacterium
AACCACCTTCACCTGATCCGTCGCGGGGTCCACGGCGATCTCGGCGCAGGTGGCGACGTACCCGCCCTTCTCCACCCCTCCGGCGATGCCGTAGCCATGGTTCTTCGCGGGAGTGGCCTTGCCCCACCCGAAGCCTTTCGCGGCGGCTTCAAAGGCGGCGCGGAGCCGGTCGTTCTTCAGGTTCTTCAGGCGGAACTCCAATGGGTCCATCTTCAGCGCGCGGGCGAGCTCGTCCATGTGGGTCTCGCGCGCGAAGCAGTTGGCGGTGGAGGCGAGTCCCCGGTACGATCCCTGCCGCAGCGGGGTCTCCGACCGATGGAACTCCTCCCGCTTGTAAGCCACTTCATAAGGAGTCTGGAGGGACGAGCCGCCGGAGTTGTAGTTGTGGAAGTCCCACGCGGCGAGGGTCCCGTCTTTCGTCACGCCGCTCCGAACATCGATGACCCCGGCGGGGCGGAAGTAGGCGTGGGTGAACTCCTCCTCGCGGGACCAGACGAGCTTGACGGGCTTCCCGGCGGCTTTCGCCAGCCGCGCGGCTTCCAGGGCGGCCTCGCCGGTGTGCTTGCCCCCGTATCCCGATCCCGTGTCCGGCATGATGACCCGGACGCGCTCGGCGGGGATCTTGAAGGCTTCAGAGAGGTCCCCCCGCACGCCGAAGGGGCGCTGGGTTCCGGTCCAGACCGTCAGCTTCCCGTCTTTCCATTCCGCCACCGCCGCGCGCGGCTCCAGCGGCGCATGAGCGATGTAGGCGACCTCGTAGGTGGAGGTTTGGGTGTGGTCCGCGCTCTCCAGGCGGCGCTTCAGCTCGGGGTCCTCGGCGGGTAGCTGGGCGCTCTTCTTCAGGTGAGTGTAGAGGTCTTTCCCCGCGACCTGAGATTCCACCTTCCACTCCGCTTTGAGAGCCCGGACGGCAGCCCTTGCGGTGTGTGCGTCCGGCGCGGCCACCCCGACGAAGTTCCCCTCCCGGACGACCTTCACCCCCGGCATCGCTTCCGCCTTGCTGGAGTCGAGGGAGACGAGGTCCGAGTTGAACCGGTCGGCGCGGAGGATTTCGCCGTAGAGCATGCCGGGGAGCTTCATATCGGCGGTGTAGTCGTGGCGGCCCGTGACGACCGCCCGCCCGTTGACTTTGTTGACCGGCTTCCCGATCAGCGTCCAGTCCCCCGGCGGGGTCAGCGGCGCGTCGTCCCCGATGGCCGTGACGAGCTTCTCCCCTTTCGACAGTTCCTCATAGGTGAGGGTCTGGTTGTTCTCCGGGTGGAGGATCCTCCCGTCCACTACTTTAAGTTGAGCGCGGTCCGCTTTCCAGCGTTCCGCCGCGAGATCCAGCAATAACTCCCGCGCGGCGGCGGCGGCTTTGCGGAGCTGCGGGTTCATGATCGGCGTGGTGCGGCTCCCGAACGTGCCGGGGTCGAACGGCGTGAGGTCCGTATCGCCCATCACCAGATGGATGGTTCCCATCGGGACGCGCAGCTCTTCCGCCACGGACTGGCTGAGGGAGGTGCGGATGTCCTGCCCCACTTCGGCCTTGCCGGTGAAGACGGTGACTTCCCCCTTCTCGTTGATGTGAAGCCACGCCCCGATCTCCTGGGGCATGTTCCCGCCCCGGACCCGCCGTCCGCTTTCGCCGGACTGTCGGCTCTCCTGCCGGGTCTCGCGGGGGCGGTCCTGGGCCTGGACGTTCTCCAGGGCGAAGAGGATGAGGATGCCTCCGCCGAGCGTCTTCATCAGGTCGCGCCGGGTCATCTCGAACCGGTACATCGGCCCTTCGAGCAGCTCGTATCGCTCCGGCTCGATCATCAGATCGGACTCATGCCGCTCATCCATGGGAGCCCCCTTTCAGCGTCTTCGAGGCCTGCCGGACGGCGGCGAGGACGCGCGGGTAGGTCCCGCAGCGACAGATGTTCCCCTCCATCGCGCGGGAGATCTCCTCGTCGGAGGGGTCGGGCTTCCGGCGGAGGAGGGCGACGGCGGACATGACCATGCCGGGAGTGCAGTACCCGCACTGCATGGCGGTGGCGTCAATGAACGCTTCCTGAACGGGATGAAGGTTGCCGTTCCGCTCCAGCCCTTCCACGGTGGCGATCCGCTTCCCCTCCGCCGCGCTCACCCGCATGAGGCAGGAGCGCACGGGGCTCCCGTCCACCAGGACGGTGCAGGCCCCGCACTGCCCTTCCCCGCACCCGTACTTCGCGCCCGTGAGGTCGAGGTCGTCGCGGAGGACGCTGAGGAGGCTCCGGTCTCCCTCCGCATCGACCCGGCGCTTGACCCCGTTGACGTTTAATTCTTTGATGGTTGGCATCGGTTTCCCCGGTTTGGATTCAGATAAGTTCATTGGTGCGCCCGGCGACTCAAGTCGCGGGCAATAAGTCCGCGAAGTCCCCCTGCGGGGACTCCACGACCGTCATGGTCTATTGAAGAGAAGGATGGGCCTGAAGTCGGCAAAGGCCGACTTTGCGCCTTTGTTGCCCGCGACTTGAGTCGCCGGGTACAAAGATTGAAAGGAAAGGCGATTTCGCGTGCCTCTATTATACTCCACACATTATGAGACGGTCACTCGTTAAACGGGTTGGCAAAAATTCACCGTAATGAAGCGGGCCGGTTGACCAGATGGAGGTTGACGGGCCGCCATGTCTGATCGAGGGTGTAGGACTTGGCATGACCGTCCACGAAGGTCCAGTTGGACTTCCCATTGTGGCGGTGGGGGAGGAGTTCCTGCCGAACATACGCGTATCCCCGGTCCGGATGGTAATGGTCGGTGCGATGGTTTCTCCCGGCTTCGGCGATGAGGATGGTGGAGGACGGGTCGGTGAAATCGCTGCGAGTGATGGGCGTCAGGTTCCGGCAGCCTCCGCTCTCGCAACTCGGCACGTAACTGTATCGGTGGCCATTGGTCCCGATGTCGTCGTCACTCGGGCAGATGTGGATGTTCTTCGTGTTGTGGTACTTCGCGATGCGCTGGACCCAGTCCCACTGAACGTGCCCCATCACCGGGAGGGTCTCGTCCCAGTCGTCCATGTAGAGCTGGAACGAGATGCCGACCTGCCGCATATTGCTCATGCAGCTCGTCTGTCGCCCGGCCTCCCGCGCCCGCGCGAAGACGGGGAAGAGGATCGCCGCGAGGATCGCGATGACGGCGATGACGACCAGCAACTCAATGAGCGTGAAACCCCTATGCCTCCTTCTCATGGGCTTTCGACCTTTCAAAACTTCGCAGCCATCTGCTTGATGCTGCCGGGATTGAAGTCACTTCTGTGGAGCCTCCGCTACGCTCCGGCTGAGTGTCCCTGCGGGACATGGTACAGACATACCGCTGGGATGCGTCCCGGAGGGACGCTCGGCTGAAAGCCCCACAGGAGGGACTTCAGTCCTGGCAGTACGAACATCCTTCTGAACGGGGTACGCTCCCTTCCTCAACAGGGAGGAGAGACAAGCGAACGTCGGGAATATCAGATCGGCCTGTGAGGAACGATACTTATTTGGCTGCCCCGAAGCGAAAGACCTCTTTTCCGGCCTCCCCGGAGGTTCGAGACCGAACGATCCCGGTGACACGCTCTCATGACATCTAAAGGATTGGATACGACGCCCGCCCCCTCCGGCGCGGCCGCCCAGGATTTCAGCCCGTCGAAGATTTGGCAGGTCATCACCGCATCCGCCGTCGGCACGATGATCGAGTGGTACGACTTCTACATCTTCGGCAGCCTCGCCACGGTCATCTCCCCGCTCTTCTATCCCCAGGGGAACAACACGCTCGCGCTGATCGCGTACCTCTCCACGTTCGCGGTGGGGTTCGTGGTCCGGCCGTTCGGGGCGCTCTTCTTCGGGCGGATCGGCGACATCGTGGGGCGCAAGTACGCCTTCCTCGTCACGCTGCTCATCATGGGCGGCGCGACGGCGCTGATCGGCTTCCTGCCCACCTATGCCACCATCGGCATCGCCGCGCCGATCATCCTGCTGCTGATCCGCATCCTGCAAGGGCTGGCGCTCGGCGGGGAGTACGGAGGCGCGGCGGTATACGTCGCCGAGCACGTTCCCGACGAGAAGCGCGGGTTCTACACGAGCTTCATCCAGATCACCGCGACTCTCGGCCTGTTCGTCTCCCTCGCCGTCATCCTCATCGTGCAGAACACGATGAGCCCGGAAGCGTTCGGCGCGTGGGGCTGGCGCATCCCGTTCATCATCTCGATCTTCCTGGTCGGGATCTCGCTCTACATCCGGCTGAAGATGCAGGAGTCGCCGATCTTCCAGCACATCAAGAGCGCGGGCATGACCTCGGCGCAGCCGCTGAAGGAAGCCTTCACGAAGTGGGAGAACCTCCGGCGCGTCCTGATCTCGCTCTTCGGGGCGACCGCCGGTCAGGGCGTGGTCTGGTACACGGGGCAGTTCTACGCGCTCTTCTACCTGCAAACGATTCTCAGGGTGGACACCACCTCGGCGAACTACATCGTAGCGATTGCGCTTTTGATGGGCATGCCCTTTTTCGTCTTCTTCGGCGCGCTCTCCGACCGAATCGGGCGCAAGAATATCATGATGGCGGGCTGCCTCATCGCGGCCCTGTCGTATCTCCCCATCTACCACGCGATGCAGTCCGCCGCCGGCTCGAACGTAGTGACGGCTAGTTCCCAGAAGAATCCCGTGACCGGCTCGATCAGCCTCACCCCGATGACCACGGTGAACGGCGTACTCCAGCCCGCCCCGGAGGTGCTGCCTTACACCGATTTCGGCAGCCTGGTCTCGAACCCCATCGCGTGGAAGCTGATCCTGCTCATCTTCGTTCAGGTGATCTTCGTCACGATGGTGTACGGCCCCATCGCCGCCTACCTCGTCGAGGCGTTCCCGGCCAAGATCCGCTACACCGCGCTCTCGCTGCCCTATCACATCGGGAACGGCGTGTTCGGGGGGCTGCTGCCGCTCATTGGGCTCTGGGTGATTTCGCAAACGGGGAACATCTACGCCGGCCTCTATTACCCCATCACCGTCGCCTTGCTAACGTTCATCATCGGCATGATATTCCTCCGGGAGACGAAGAGCGTTCTAATCTGGAAGGAGCTGGAAACGGAATCCCCCGGCCCCCTCAAAACTGACATCGAAGGACCCGCTTGAAATAGGGAGTAGGGAGTAGGGTGTAGGGTATGCAGGCGGAGGTTTTTCGGGTGAGGAGGAGTATTCATCGATAGCGTTACAGATCTTCGGAATCGTAACCTACACCCTACTCCCTATCAGTCGTCGGCCTGGAGGAGTCGTTCGGCGGTGGAGAGATTGGTGGCGAGGGGGATGTCGTGAACGTTGCAGGCCCGCAGGAGGGTTTGAATATCGGGATCGTGGGGGTGCTTGTCCAGCGGATCGACGATGAAGAAGACCATGTACACCTCGCCGACGACGACCCGGGCCGCGATCTGCGCGTCCCCGCCTTTCGGGCCGGAGAGCACCGTCTCGATCTCCAGGCCGAGGGTCTCCCTGAGCATGGCCCCGGTGCTGCTCGTGGCGAGGAGCCTGTAGCCGGAGAGGAGATCCCGGTGCTTCCGGGCAAAGTCCAGCACTTCTTTCTTCTTCCCGTCGTGAGCTATGATCGCCAGCATCTTCATCGCAATCTCCAATCCTGACCCGCCCTGCCGAGGCATCTTAAGTTGAATGAATCCTGAATCTTGACGGACGCACTAAGCTCCTTACCGTGTCATTCTGAGCGGAGCGAAGAATCTGCGTGTACGCTTGGGATGAGACGCAGATTCTTCGCTCCGCTCAGAATGACACATGGCGATAGGTTTTGCGTAAATCCTGTGACAGACGGAGGTAGTCTGTGCGTAAATTCTACTGCTCAAACTTCAGCGAGGCGAAGCATCCTCCCTGATGCATCGTTTCGCTATTATGGCCGCTCCTACTGCGTTTTATCGATGAGAGAGGAGAGTTGATGAAACACTGCTTCATGCACGCAAATGCGTTATTTGTAGGAGGACTGCTCCTGCTCGCGGGATCGGTTTCCCTGCCGGGCTGGGCGCAGGAGACCGTACCCATGCCGGTCGGGCTGCCGCCGGAGACGCTCTCCCTGATGAGTCGCCTGCCGGAGAGCACCCTGTTCGTGGCGGCTTACGACTTCAGCGAGGAGAACCCCAGCGTTCGTTTTGCCCGAACGGGAGAGAACGCCGATCCGGACGACCGGAAGGCGTGGGAGGTCATGCGGAGGGACATCCGGGAAAGCTTCTCCCGAATCCTTCGCCTGTTCGGGCAGGACGTTGAACTCTACGAAAACCTGCGGGAAGCGATGGGAACTCGCGCAGTACTCGCTGTGTTGCCCGGCCCGAAGCGAGATGCCCCGCCCAACGTCCTCTTTCTCGCTGCCGTTCAGGACCGGGAGCGGGCGGCGGAGCTGCTTCATCGTTTGATCTCCAGCTTTGCTCGCAACGCGACGGAGGTCACCCGTACGCGGGGCGACGCGCAGATTCATACCTGGACCGGCTTCTACGGCTCGAAGTTCACCCTTCATTACCTGTTGGGTGACGGGATCGCCGCCATCAGTAATAACTCCGACCTGTTGACTCCCGATCTGGCCCAAAGCGGCGGCACGCCCCCCGAATGGCTCCGGCGGCTGGCCTCCACCCTCCCGCAAGGGCTCCTGAACGCCTACGTCTCCCCGAGCATCATGGACCTCCTGCCCAAAGGCCGGAAGGGACCCGATGCGGCGGAGATCGGTTTTGACGGGCAGGGCACGGCGCTGGGCCTGACCGAGGACGGCCTGCTGCTCACCCAGGCGACCCTCATCGGGGAAGAAGGCCTCCTGTCCATGGCCCTCGGCGGGGCGGCAAACGTTCCGGGGATCACGGAACCCGCTTTCCCCCACCTCCCGTCGAATTCACTCCTCGCCCTGAAGGTGAGCGCGCCGGCTCAATGGCTGAAGTCGCTGGGCGCAGCCGCCATGTTCCTACCGATGATGGCGGAGGATAAAGAATCCGCAACGGGCTTTCAGCGGATCGTCAACCTGTTCGACGGGGACGTGACCCTCGGCCTTCGCGCACTGCTCCCCCTGCCCAGCGCCCTCGCGACGGTTCAGGGACAGGGGCCGGAAAGCGCGGAGAAGAAGCTCGCGGCCGTCCTCTCCATGCTGCAAAAGAATAAGATCAACGTCCGGGCGGCGACACTCCCCGTTGGACGGACGGCGAGGGTCATCGACATGGGCAAGGGGCCGCTCTCCTCCGTCCTGCTGGAGGTGCAGGGGAATGCGCTCGTCGCCGCCACCGACCGGCGGACCCTCGTGGAAGCGGCCCGGCCCGATGGCGGAGCGGATTCCCTGTCCGAAAGCGATGCATACCGTGAGGTGCGCCGCTACCTCGGCGAGAATCCACGCGTGCTCATGTACGCCGACCTCCAGGCGTTGAGCGGGGCGGGGATGTTCCTCTCCCACATCTACTTCCCCGGCACGCCCATGGGGCGCTACCTCGCGAGCGGCTTCCGGGAGGTCCGGGGGGTGGGGTCATCCGTCGAGTTCGGCGAGAACAGCCTGACCTCCCGGACCTTCATCTCCGGCGATCCGCAGAAGCTGCTCCCGGCGCTCACCTCCGGCGCGATCACGGCGCTGCCCGTTGCGGCGGGGTTGGCGCTTCCCGCGATAGCGAAGATGCGGGAACAGGCGCAGTTCCAGCAATGCACGAACCAACAGAGGCAGCTGGCAAATGCGATCCTGGCGTATGCCGAGGATCATGATGGGCGCTTGCCGAGGGCCAATGCCTGGGTTCAGGCCCTCAAGCCGTACGTGGAGGACCAGAGCGTCTTCCACTGCCCCGCCGACCCTCAGCCCGGCACGTCCTACGCCATGAACATGAAGCTTTCCGGCGTGAATCTGAACGAGGTGGAGTCCCCGTCGGAGACCGTGCTCTTCTACGAGACGACGAAGCGGGGGGCCAGTCCCCACGGCACCGGGGAGGATCAGGCGTTCCGGCACGGCGGCCGGCAGGCCGTCGCCTTCCTGGACGGCCATACGGAAGCCATTACGGAGCCACTGGAGATCGAGGCGTTCCGGCTTCAGAAGAACACGAGGGGAGCTCCCGCGCCGAAACCGACCCCCTCCCGGCGGTCTCCCGCGCCTGCGAAGAAGGCTCCGCCGAAACGGTAAGCGGAGTCCTGCTGATGTGGGAGGAAACCTCCCCGACGGCAGGTGCATTCGGTGTCACAAGAACGGAGGGCAGCTAATCTTGCTGCCCTCCGTCACGTACGGGCGTTGCATCGGTATAGAGTCTTCCCATTTTGCACCCGGCGACTCAAGTCGCGGGCAACAAGAGCACGAAGTCCCCCTGCGGGGACTTC
>JAHWJO010000654.1 GCA_019348365.1 Armatimonadota bacterium
GCTTGCCCTGAAGCGCCTGCCGGTACTCGTCGTCCCGGTACAGGACCTTCCTCCGGCGGCCCTTCAGGCGCTCCGCCGCCGCAAGGATGAGCTGGAGCTGCTCCCCCGTAAAATCGTCGATGGAGAGGAAATCCGCGCCCCGGAGCGGATTCTTCGCCAGGATGCGGGGGAGCGTTACGGCGGTGGTGTCATTGACGGGATCGACGGTAGCCATCAGTGCGCGCCTTTCTGCGGTGCTTGCTGAACCTGCTGGAGAATGACCGTTTCGAGGATCGAGACCGCTTCTTCAAGGAGGGCATCCGGGATGACGAGCGCGGGCAGGAGCCGGAGGGTATGGGGGCCGGACGCGCTGATGACGAGGCCCGCATCCAGCGCGGCGAGCATCACCTCCCTCGCGAGGGGCTCCTTCAGGTCCACCCCGACCATGAGCCCTTCCCCCCGGATCTCTGAGAAGAGGCCGTGCCGCCGGTCCATCTCCTCCAGAAGCGAGAGGAGCCTGTCGCCTTTCCGCGCCGATTCCTCCACCAGGCTCTCCTCGCGCATGACCTCCAGCGCGGCGAGGGCGGTGGCGGCAGACGCCGGGTTCCCCCCGAAAGTGCAGCCGTGGTCGCCGGGGGCGAAGGCGGAAGCGACCGCCTCCGTGGCGAAGCACGCGCCCATGGGGAGTCCGCCCCCCATCGCCTTGGCGAGCGTCACGACGTCCGGCTCGATGCCGTAATGCTCGTAGGCCCAGAATTTGCCCGTCCGCCCGTAGCCGGTCTGCACCTCGTCGAGGAGGAGGGGGATGTCGCGCTCGTCGCAGATCCGCCGGGCCGCCTGGAGAAATTCCTTTGTGGCGGGGTAACAGCCGCTCTCCCCCAGGATCGGCTCGAACATCAGCGCCGCCGTCTGGAGACCGACCGCCGCCTCCAGCGCGGCCACGTCATTGAACGGGACGTAGGTGAAGCCGCCGGGGAGGGGCTCGTACCCCTCCTGGTATTTGGGCTGCCCCGTCGCGGTGAGGGCGCCGAGGGTCCGCCCGTGGAACGAGTTGACGGCGGTGACGATCTCCACGCAGCTCGCCCCGTGCTCCCGCTTGGCGTACTTCCGGGCGAGCTTGATCGCGCACTCGTTCGCCTCCGCGCCGGAGTTCTGGAAGAAGACGCGCGTGCAGTTCGTGGTGGCGGCCAACTCGTGGGCGAGCTTCGCCGCGTGGGGGTTGTAGAAGTCGTTCGAGAGGTACAGGAGCTTCCGCGCCTGGTCGGCGAGGGCCTGCGCGATCTTCGGATGGGCGTGGCCCAGGGCGTTCCCGGCGCGTCCTCCGCTCTCCAGGTCGATGTACCGCTTGTCGTTCACGTCCCACAGCAGCGCGCCCTCGCCGCGCTCCATCACGACGGGAAGCCGGGCGTAGGTCTGGAGGATGTTCTGTTGGTCCCAGGCGATGACCTGTTCGGCGGAAGGCGGCATGTCGGCGTACTCGTCTCTGGAAGGAGAGGGGGAAGCTCCGGCGGGTTCGGCTGCGGCGCGGGCTTCCGACAGGGTGAGGCCCTCCGTGATCGCCACGGAGAGCGCGGGCGGGGTCGTGGGCAACGTCCGTGTCGGTGACATTGTAGCTTGTCTCCTTTTTCAGCGTCAAAACGGTCGATGGTGAAGGATCGGTTGGACGCTGGAATCGGGCCGCGTCGAGGAGCGCCGACGGCCCCGCCGGAGAATCAAAAAGCCACAGGAACCGTTCGGCATCCTGTGGCGGCGAGGGGGGAAAGGGTGAAAAAGTTAATCGGGCGGCGCGACACCCGTCACGAGGACGCAGCAGGCCCGGCAACGGGCCCCGGATTGGGACTCGGTACGGACGCGGGTCGTCGTAATCGGTTGGAAGAAGGGGGTCGGCTCCATAACGGGTGTACTGTAGCGGTTTGCCGGGAGCGAGTCAAGGAGGCAGGGGATTCAGGTTCGATCTGTATGAGCTAATGGGAATTTTCGGGTACCCGGCGACTCAAGTCGCGGGCAACAAGGGCGTAAAGTCGCCCTTCGGCGACTCCACCCCCAGCCCAACCCCCTCAGAAGAGCGGGACTTCAACTAATCAGAAGTAAGACAGGGGAGTCCGCGAAGTCCCCTATAATAAATTGCATCATCGACTGATTTGAAGCGTTTTACTGGCCTATAGTCGGCGAAGGGCGACTTTGCGCCCTTATTGCCGCGAATTTATACGCCGAGTCCTCTCCTCAATCCCAATACGGCTGCGCCAGCAGCTCCTGCGTCGCGGTATAAGCTTCGCCTCGTTTTTTAGGCGCTGCTTCCCGGAGCCGGTCCGCGTAGCGCGCGTAGAGTTCTCGCGAGGATTCTTCTTTACGTCGTGATGCTGCGGCCCAGGCTTTCCGCG
>JAHWJO010000006.1 GCA_019348365.1 Armatimonadota bacterium
CACTTCTGTGAAAGAAAGACACTGATCAGGTTCCGATTTGTCGGATACGCTCTAACACCGGCTTGCCGGGCGGTCGGATCGCTCAAATCGGGGCCTCCGCGTTTCCCCGCCCGTCGCCGGAGCGTCGGCCCACGCTCGTGCGGGAGACGTTTCATTTTTGTTTTGTTTTCGCACAATAAGGAAAAATGGAAGGGTAGATGTGGTTTAACCCGGCATCCCCTCACTAATTTCTCCGTGTTCGCTCCGGGGTGGAACAGGAGTTGATCCATGGCTTCGAAGCTGAAACTGCTCGTCATCGGTGGAGGAGGGCGGGAGCACGCCCTCGTCTGGAAGCTCGCCCAGAGTCCTCTCGCGGGGCAGATCCTCTGCGCGCCCGGCAACGCGGGCATCGCGCAGCTCGCGACATGCGTCCCCATAAAAGCGAACGACCTCGACGGGATCGTCTCCCTCGCGCAGCAGGAACAGGTCGATCTGGTGGTCTGCGGTCCGGAAACGCCGCTCATCGCGGGGCTGACCGACCGCCTTCATGCGGCGCGGATCCCCACGTTCGGCCCCTCGGAGGCCGCCATGCAGATCGAAGGGAGCAAGGGCTGGGCGCGGGGGCTGATGGTGAAGGCGAACCTCCCCATCCCCGAATTCGAAGTCTTCAACGACCCCCACGAGGCCGAGGCGTACGTGCGCGCCCACCCCGGCCCCCTCGTGGTGAAGGCGGACGGCGAGGCGGCGGGGAAGGGCGCCCTCGTCTGCGATGACACGGACGGGGCCGTCGAGGCGGTCCGCCGGATCATGGTCGAGAAGGCGTTCGGGGCGGCGGGCGAGCGGGTCGTCATCGAGGAGCGGCTGGAGGGCGAAGAATTCTCCGCCATGGCGTTCCTCCAGGACGGCGTGATCCTCCCCATGCCCGTCTCGCAGGACCACAAGCGGGCCTACGATGGCGACAAAGGCCCGAACACCGGCGGGATGGGCGCTTACTCGCCGGTCCCCGCCGTCACTGAGGAGATGGAGCACGAAGTCGTCGATCAGATCCTTAAGCCGCTGGTCGGCGCGCTGGCGGAGGAGGGGATCACCTACAACGGCATCATCTTCCCCGGCCTGATGATCACCGACAAAGGAGTGAAGATCATCGAGTTCAACGGGCGGTTCGGGGACCCGGAGGCGGAGGTCCTCGTCGCGCGGATGGATTTCGACCTGCTGGAGGTCTACCACGCCGCCGCCCACGGCGAGCTGACCGACGCGACGACCCTCGCCTGGAAGCCCGGCGCGAGCGCGTGCGTCGTCATGGCCTCCGACGGATACCCCGGCGACTACGAGACCGGGAAGCCGATCTCCGGGCTGGAGGACGCGGCGCGGGTGGAGGACACGGTCGTCTTCCATTCGGGGACGGCCATCGGTCCGGAGGGGGAGTTCGTGACGGCGGGCGGGCGGGTGCTCGCGGTGACCGCCTGGGGCGAGAACGGCCCGAAAGCCCTCCACCGCGCCTACGAAGCCGTGGAGAAGATCACCTGGGACGGCGCCTTCTATCGGAAAGACATTGGCCACCGGCTGTTGAAGAGCAGCCATTGAGTTTTGAGTTGCGCCCTCACCCCCCCGCTTCGCGCTGGCCCTCTCCCAATTCTGGGAGAGGGCAGTAGAATGTACGATGTTCCGGCTCCGGGCCAAGGGTTTTGGAAAAGGGTGATGGTTCAGATCATCCCCTCCTACGGATCAGGCCATTCTCATCCGGTGCGGATCCGATAGGGCCTCAGAAAGACCGGAATCCGAAGCCGAAACGTTTCTCTTTAGATCCCCTCTCCCAATTCTGGGAGAGGGTCAGCGCGAAGCGCGGGGGTGAGGGCGCGACTCAAAGACTGAAAAGAGAGGAGTCCCGTGAAGCCCCGTCTCTGCCGCCGACAATCCGCCGGGCCGCTTCCAGTGTGGGCCGGGGCGCTCCTCTTCCTGGGCGTGATCGGGAGCGGATGCCGCACCGGCCCCGCTCCCCCGCCGGATGCCCGGCCTCGTTCCGTGGGAGTAGCCCCAAACGGCCTCGCGGCGAGCGGCGCTATCCCTCCCGGCCCCGATTTCCTCGTGAAGCCGTACCTGCAACTGGGCCGAGCGCCGCGCATGGGCCTCACCGACGAGCGCGTCGTCATGTGGAAAATGGAGCGGCCCGACCCGGCGCTGACGATGGAGGTGCGGCCCCGGGGCGGGGCATGGCGGAACGTAACGGTGCAGTGGACCCCCGTTGACACGCCGCCGGTCCCGCCCTATCAGATCGGCTCCGCGTCTCTCATGGGCCTGACGCCGAGCGCCCTTTACGAGTACCGCCTGAGCCGGAACGGGCGACCCCTCTTCGCTTCGACGTTTCAAACTCGGCGGCGGCCCGGCGAGCCGTACGCTTTCGCGATCCTGGGGGACTGCGGCGCGGGCCGACGGGAGCAAAAGGTCCTTGCGGTGGAGCTGGCCCGCCGCCGGCCCGCGTTCGTGCTCGTCCCCGGCGACATCGTGTACCTCACCGGGCGCGAGCGGGAGTACCGGCCCAAATTCTTCGACATCTACAACGCCGATGCGCCGGACCCGAAGATCGGCGCGCCGCTCCTCCGCCAGACCCTGTTCATCGCGGCGGTGGGCAACCACGATGTGAAGGGCCGGGACTTCTCCAAAGGTGCGGACGGCCTCGCCTACTATTACAACTGGAACCAGCCACTCAACGGCCCGGAGCTCGCGCTGACCTCCGCCTACTATCCCCACATCGAAAACGAGAGCCCGGCGGAGAAGAAAGCGTTTCTGAGGGCCACCGGGCCGAACTACCCCCGCATGGGGAACTTCTCGTTCGAAGCCGGAGACGTTCACTTCACCCTCCTCGACTCGAGCCCTTATGTGGACTGGACGGACGCGAAGCTCCAGGACTGGCTTCGCAACGACCTGTACCGCACGGGGGCGCGCTGGAAAGTGGTGTTGTTTCACCATCCGCCGTTCGATGCGTCGGTGGCGCACGAGGGGGACCAGCAGATGCGGGCGCTCGCGCCGCTGTTCGAGCAGATGAAGGTAGACCTCGTCATCGGCGGGCACGAACACAACTACCAGCGCACGACCCCCCTCCGGTTTGTTCCCGCTCGCGACCCGAAGACGGGGGCCATCCGGCGAATCGGCCAGCGGGTTCCGGGCAAGTTCCTCATCGACAGGCAGTACGACGGGAAGGCGGCGACCCGCCCGGACGGGGTGATCTACGTCACCTCCGGGGCCGGGGGGCAGCGGCTGTACGGCATGATCTCCCGGCGCGTGCCGTTCTACGCAACGGCGTACGCGCGGCGGCACTCGTTCAGCATGGTGGACGTGACGCCGGACCGGCTGATATTCCGCCAGATCGACACGAAAGGGCGGGAGGTGGACCGGTTCGTGATCGATCAAGTTCCGTCCACGGCCCGGCAATGAACCCCGATCTGCCATGCGCCTGGTGATAAATCACCGGGCTGTTAGGGCGAAGCCCGACTGAAGCCGGGCTGGGAATTCGGGACTCCTCTCTCCGACGAGAACAGTTTGGCGTCGGTCAGTCCCGCTTCGAGCGGGACTTCGTTCAAATAGCCTGGTGTTTCAACGCCGGGCGATATTGGGCTCATCTCGTCTGCCTTCGCATTCATTCAATACGCCGCGCTTCAACACCTGAACGGGCACAAACCGTTGCCTAATCGTCCTCATCTCACCCCGCACATCGGGCAGATCCCATTCCCCGTCTTCCAGGCGCAGGAGCGTCACATCGGCTTCGCGGCCCGGCAGTAGACGCCCGAAGCGACCTTCCAGCCCCATCGCGCGGGAGGGGGCATTGGTCGTTGCGCGGATCACTTCCGGAAGGGGCATGCCCAGATGGAGCAGCTTGCTCATCGTGGTCGGGAGGTCCCACACCGGGCCGTGGAGGTTGTAGCGGTGGAGGTCGGTGCTGATCGTGTCGGGCCGGAAGCCGTTATTACGGCAGGCGGGCTCCGCCACGTCCCACGCGAACGCCCCCACGCCGTGCCCCACATCGAACAGGATGCCGCGCTCGCGGGCCTCCCGCATGCACGCCAGGGGCTCGCCGTCCTCGGCAAAGCCGTGATCGGGGTGGGGGTGGTAAAGGTGGGTGATGATGTCGCCGGGCCGGAGGGCGGCGAGCAGATCAGGCAGGGGAACGCTGGAGTTCGCATGGTGGACCATCAGCGGCAGGTCCAGCTCGCGGGCGGCCTTCAGCGCCTCGTCCAGCCCGATTCGCTCGTAGTCGGGCCGGTGGTCCGCCAGCGATGCGGTCAGGCGCACCTTGATGCCGATCAGCCGGTCGGGGTATTGACGCACGCACTCGACGGCGGAGGGGGCGTGGGCGTAACCGGGGAGACACAGTTCGCCGATGTTGTGGGGCGGCGTGTCGGGGTAGCCCTGAAGGCAGCCGATCATCGCAATGTTGAGCAGGGCGTACACGTCCTCGCGGGCGCGGGGGATCACATGCCAATGGAAGGCTGGGTAGGTGAGCGCGCCCGCCGTGCCGGTGTCGAGCATGGTCGTCACGCCGGTTTTCAGCCCGGCGTCGTCGGGGTCCACCGACCAGCGGCCCATGCCGGAGTAGACGTGGACGTGCAGGTCGATGAGGCCGGGGGTGACGAGGAGGCCCGATGCGTTGAGGAGGGATTCGCCGTGGGGGGGCAGGCTCGGGCCGATCTCGGCGATGCGCCCGTCGCGGATGCGGAGGTCCACGGCCTGCGCCGGGCTCCCGCTCCCATCGAAGATCTGGCCGTTTTGAAGGAGAACGTTGGTATCCATGGTGAAACGATGTTCGGCCCGGAGGAAGAATCCCCTTCCGGCGCGCGAGGCCGTGGGGCAGCAAGTCGCTTTTTCGATTCCTCATTTTCATCTCCCGGCGGGATTCAGGTACGCTTCCCTATATATCCATCGGGAGGATCGTCATGTTCAGGAACAGGTATGTGCGACATCTCTTTCTCCGTCTCTTCCTTCCAATCCGGGGGATGTCCTTTCCCCGGAGAAGGTTCATCGTCATGGGGAGCGTCGCAGGTATGAACCTATTCTTCCTGCATTCTCTCCCTGGGAGCTCCGGCGAAGTTCGCGCGGCAATGCACGGCGGAATCCAGTGGGATCGCACGTCCCTCCGCCCCGTCTATGGCCCCGAAGGCCGGTACTACACGTATGCGCCCTCGGTGATCGTGGAAGGGACGACCGAGCACATCTGGAGCTGCCGGAACCCGGAAGACGGGGTGATCCGCGACCATATCTTCTACACCCGTCGGGTACGTGGCGTCGTCCGGGAAAGCCGCTCGGTGCTGTCCGCCGGTCCGCCGGGTGCATGGGACAGCTATCATACGTGCGACCCCAGCGTGGTGAAGTCTCGCGTGAACTACAACGGCGTCGCTTACCGGTACGTGATGTTCTATCTCGGGAACGACGTTGACGCCAGCCGTCACAACCAGATCGGAGTGGCTTTCGCGAAACGCCCCGGCGGACCGTGGACGAAGCACCCCGATCCCCTCGTCCCGTTCACGAGTACCGAACACTGGGGAGTGGGACAGCCGAGCGCGGTCAGCCTCGATGACCGGGGGCGGATCCTCCTCTTCTACACGCGGGGCGACCCCTCCGGCACGAGGGCGTATCGAAGAGAGCTCCGCCTGGGGGACATGGAGCGAAGGATCGTAGGGGAAGCCGTGCCCGTCACCGCCCACGGACTGACCGGCACGAACGGATTGGCGGACTGGCTCAACAACTTCGATCTGGCCTACGATCCGAAGCGGGACCGGTTCTTCCTCGTACGCGAGCAGCACCCCTATCCAACCACACATCCGAGCTACATCGGGGCGAGTCTCCAGGTCGCCAGCATCGACGGCGCGAGCATCCGGAAGGGGGGCGGAACTTGGCGCGTGGAGGGGGCGATCACGCCGGACCTGACCGGCTTTCCGAGGAATCACAACGGCGGGTTCAAACGGACGAGGGAGGGGAATCTGCCGGAATCCACCCGCCTCTCCGTCGTTTTCGCTCGGAGCTGCATCCGCACGGAGGAGTACAACTGCGAGACGCCGGAGTGGAGTTACGACCTGTGGGAGGTGACGGGACAGATCTCTTTTCCGTAGGCCGCAGGGCATGATCGGACGTCTCCGGAATACCCTTTGGGGAGTGAAAAAATCAGGAGGAGGAGAATGTCGAGGGAGGAGTGGGGAATCGCGGTGGTGGGCTTGGGGGGGATCGCTCGCCATCATCTGCAATCGTATCAAAGCCGGGGCCTCCGGGTCGTCGGCGGGGCGGACGTGGACGAAATCCGGGGCCACGCGGCGCGGGAGGCGTTCGATCTCCCCTTCGTCACGACCGACCCGGAGGCGTTGATCGCGCGGCCCGACGTGCGCGTGGTGGATCTCACGGTCCCTCACGTCATGGAGATTCGCCGGCCTCTCGTCGAAGCGGCGGCGCGCCACGGCAAGGCGCTCTTCGTTCAGAAGCCGCTCATGCCCACTCTGAAAGACGCCAGGGTGCTGGTGGAGATCGCGGAGGCGTCGGACGTGCCGATGATGGTGAACCAGAATTCCATCTTCGCTCCTCAGGCGCTCCGCATCGGGGAGCGATTCGGCGCCATCGGGGAGCCGTACTACTTCCAGATCGACAACCGCGCCTGGGTGGACCCGACCGCCCACCCCTGGTTCGGCAAGTCCGAGCGATGGGTGAACAGCGACATGGCGATACACCATTACGCGCTCGTCCGCCACTGGTTCGGGGATGCGGAATCGGTATCGGCGCACCTCGCCCGCGATCCGAGCCAGCCGGGGGTGAAGGGGGAGACCCTCAGCGCCGCGATGATCCGGTTCAAGTCGGGGGTGTCGGGGCTCGTCGTCAACAACTGGTGCTACCGGGGTCCGGAGAAGCACCCCCACCCGAACGAGTTGATCCTCCTGCAAGGCTCGAACGGGACGATCAGTGCCCATGCGAGCGAGGTCGTCATCTCCACGGCGGGCGGGGAGGAGCGCCTATCGGTGGAGGGGTCATGGTTCCCGGATGCGTTCGGCAGCGCGATGGCGCACTTCGTCGATGCGCTGGACGGGGGAACGCCGTTCCTCTGCGAGGCGCGGGACAACCTGAAGAGCCTCGCCATCGCGGAGGCGGGATACCGGTCGGCGGCGGAGCGGCGGGAGGTCCGGGTTGAGGAGGCGCTGGAGGAAGCGGGGATTCAGGCGGAGGGAGCGGATTTTTGGTAAATCACCAAGACACAAAGAACTGAAAGAAACGCTGGATGGAACCACAGATGAACACGGATGAACACAGATAACTACAATTGAAACCGCAGATGAACGCAGATACACGCAGATGAACCCCCTCACCCGATCACCTCTTCACCTCTTCAGGGGTTTGGGGGTTCTCTGTGTCTCCGCGTCTCTGCGGTTCAAAAGGGGTTAATCCGCGTGGGTCCGTTCCGATCCGCGTGCCGAAGGCCAGCGTCCTATTTTACCCACGCCCATCCCATCATCCCTGGATGTATAACCACGCGAGGGTTACGGTTTCGCGCCTTCCGGCGCGCGGAGGAAGATCCGGTCTTTTCCATCGAACGGGGGCGACATGACGGAGACGACGACGGTCTCCTGTTTCGCGCCGTTGGAAAAGCCATGAGGGACCTTCCGGGGGAGGTAGAGGATGTCCCCGGCCTTGACGGGCCGCTTTTCCTCCCCGATCTGCATGGTCCCGCCGCCCCTCACGACGTAGACGACCTCCTCGCGCTCGTTGTGGTAGTGCGGCGGCAGCTCTCTCGCGGCGCGCACGACGGTCACGGACGCATCCCGCCCCTGCACAACGGGGATGATCCGGAACGGCTCGTCTTTTGCGAGAGGATGTTTTGCAAGGACGGAGGGGAGGGAGAGGATCTGCGGTTGATAGGCGGCCTCCCCGGCGGTGGCGCGGCCCAGGAGAAACGCCGCCGCCCCGACGGCGCAGACGCCCGCCAGAGTCCTCAACTGCCGCGACACGTTGCGCCCGTGCTTTCCGCTCTCTTGTATCATCGCCCGATCCTCTCGTCCTGTCAGGGGTATACTTTGGAGAGTTCCGCCACTCGTCATCTCCGGGGGATTCTCTCTGGGGGTGCTGCGGCTGGATTCGGCGTGGGCGTCGTTTCCACCTCCCTTCGGGAAGTAAGGGGGCACAAAAAGGCCCCCCGGTTTCGGGGAGCCTTTCGACCCTCTACAGCATTACAGGATGCCAGGATTAGCGGCGAGCGTAGCGGGTGGACCGAGTGGAGCGGGACCGAGCGGTGCGAGCCGCGCGGCTCTTGTAGTAGTTCGCCAGCCGCTTATTGCGGGCCGCTTCGTTGCGGTAATAAGCGGTCCGAGCGCGCTCCTTGCGTCGCTGCGCCTTCTTGGCGTTGTTATAGTTGTACCAGGCGTAGGCCGCCCCCGCCGTGGTCGCGACGGCGGTGTTCCGGCGACCTTCCGACGGCCGCTGTCCGTTGCGGACCCAGGAATAGACCGCCGCGCCGGTCAACAGCGCCGCCGTATTCTGTCGTCCTTTCGCTCCCGCGAACGCCGGGGAGACGGCCAGCGCCTGCGCCGCGACAAGGATACCCAGAACCAACTTCTTCATTTCGTACCCTTTCCTTATCAAAACGATTGCTCCGGAACTCCGGGAGCCGCACGAGGAACATCCAATGCGTTACGGTCACTCCACCCCTGTCCCCCGGCGTAATAACCAGACCGACGCCGGGACGCCGGGGTTCCCTAATTCAGAATAGGATTACCCAGAGTGTAGACGAATTATACCTCCCCTGTCCAGCCCTGGAATCATCGGTCCCTTTCGCCGGATACGCCGCCGAATCGGGGGGATGGCCGGCTCCGGCAGAGGGGGGCCGCCCCTTCCGGCGGGAGCGGTTTCCGCTCGTTCCGGTAGAGGGAGACCGCCCATCTTGATCAGGGATCTCACCCGGAGGAGCGAGTTGTCTTTGCGCCCCGCATGACGTACAACGGGGGTGAAAAAGCCCCCGTCGCTGACCGGAAGGGGTTCCGTCTGTTACAATACATCGGTTTCCACTGAACGAATATGAAGGAGCAGAGATGGGTCTCGTCATGCCAGCGGGAGAGAGCGCGCCGACCGGCGTGTGTACGTGCGGCGCTCCCCTCCCCGAAAACGCCGCTTATTGCGCCAATTGCGGGCGCGCGGTCCGCCCGGTCTGCGGGCTGTGCAACACGGTTTTTAAGGAGAAAGCGGAATTCTGTACGTCCTGTGGCGCGCCCCGCAGCTTCGCCCGCCCGCTCCAGTGCCCGAATTGCAGCATCCGCCTGATGGGGGGAGGCAATTTCTGTACGGGGTGCGGTCAGCTCCTGTACAAGCTGTGCAACAACTGCGGCTCCCGCCAGATGCCCGGCTGGCTCCACTGCCCCCTCTGCAACCAGCCCGCCGAGTCTCAGGGCGCGCCGCATGGCTTCTCGCCGGAGGAGCTGCCCCCGACCGCCATCCCGGCCATCGGCGGGGATTCGCCCCAGGCGCTCGCGGAGATCCTCAACCAGGAGGGCGCAACCGCGTTCGAGCGGAACCAGCTCCAGGATGCCGAGCAGCTCTTCCGCCGGGCTTCCCAACTCGATGCCGAGGAGCCGCTGTACCTGACCAACCTGGCGGCGGTCTTGGGCGAGATGGGCCGGGAAGAGGAGGCGGACCAGACGCTTCGGTACGCCCTTCAGATGGACCCCGAAGACCCCTCCACGCTGCTGGCCTGCGGGAACTTCGCGGCGGACCGGGGCCGGGCGGATGAGGCCGCCGGGTACTGGCGGAAACTGATCGAGGTCGCGCCGGAGAGCGAGGAAGCGGCGGAGGCTCAGGAGAACCTGGACGACCTTCAGCCGTAAGGGGGTCCGGCGCGATGAGCCGGACGGAGCCGCAGCCGTCCCCGGCAAGAATGGCAGCCTCAAACCGGACGAGGCAAGAAAGCGTTCCCTCGCAATGCGGAAGAGCGGAAAGGTGTTACAATAAGAGTGAGGCGCGGGGCGGGCGCGCTCTCCCCGACCGGCCTTCGCCAACGATCCCGTACCCGTCAGGAGTCGACTCGCGTGGAGACAGAGGTCCCCTACATCCCGGATATCGCGTCTCTCCCCCCCACTCGCGATGCGCTGCTCGAAGGGTGGCAGGCGGCGCTCCCGGAGAGCGTCCCCGCCCCGGACGAGCGGGTGTACCGCTACATGCGCGAGCTGTCGTTCCTCTCCCGCGATTTCTTTGCCCAGGCGGACGAGTTCCTGGAGAACGACATCCGCGCCTGCGCCCGCGCCCTCGCGATGTACCTGCTCGACGGGAAGGACAAGCGGGACTGGATCATCGGGTACCGGGACGCGTTGCAGACCTCGATCCTCCGGCACGTCCGTCTCTCCCCGAACGTCACGGGCAAGATCGCCCGGTTCCTCGACGCGGTGACGGACGAATTCTGGAGCGCCTATTCGGACCAGTTCCGCCTCAAGGTCCGCCAGCAGCAGCGCGAGACCCTCACGCAGGAATTGCGCCTCGCGAAAGAGATCCAGGCGCGGCTCCTCCCCAAGCGCGTGCCGCCCGTCCCCGGCTTCGACATCGAGGGCCGGCTCATCCCCGCGAGCGAAGTGGGCGGCGACTACTGGAGCTGCAAGTACTACGAGCAGGACGGGATCGTGACGGTGAAGCTGGCCGACATCGCCGGACACGGGATCGCGGCGGCGATGCTGGTGTCGGCGGTGAAGTTCATCTCCGGCGGCTGGTACCGGGGAGCGGACTCGGCGGCGGACGTGATCGAGAACACGAACCGGGTGCTGGTGAAGGAGACCCCCGCCGACATCCTCGTGACGATGTTCTACGGCTGGCTCCGGCCCGAAGAGCGCACCATCGACATCGTGAACGCGGGGCATCACCCGATCCTGTTCTGCCGGAGCGAGAATATCCAGGAGATCCCGCCGACGGGGCCGGTGCTCGGCCTGATCCAGAGCCAGTTCAAGGAGGAGCGGTATCAACTGGAGACCGGCGACGTGATCTTCTGCTGCTCGGACGGGGTCATCGAGGCCCGGCGGCAGGAGCCGTTCGGGACCGAGCGCCTGAAAGAAGTCCTCCGCCGCCACCGGGACCTCTCCGCCGGGGAGCAGTGCGACGCGGTCATCCACGCCGTCACCCGCTTCGCCGGGCAGCCCCAGGACGACATCTCGATGATCGCCATCCGGGTGCTGGACCCGCCTTCGAGGTGAGTCGATAATTTGTATTCAACCACCATCTTTATAGAATGGGTTGACCCGATATCTCCTCTGGCACACTGATACCAAATGAGAAAAGAAAGGAGCCTGAAGGCACGGTAGCCCCTCCTGAGAGAGGGAGGATACGATGTGCCGCTATCTGTGGACAAACGAAGGCTGGTTCTACCTCGCGGTCTTGCTGGAGCTGTCCCGCGAGCATCCTGTGCGGAACCCCCCAACCTGATGGTCAGTGCGCTGTCACCTCATCCCCTTTCTCCGCCCCCGCGTCGGCGGCAAGGGAAAGAGCCGTCAGATAGACCCGTTTATACTCCTTCTTGAAGTGGTACTGTCCTCCACGCTGCTCCAGGTAGCCTGCCATCTCCAGTTCCCGAAGGTGGTGATAGGCCTGGCCTGTTGTTCTCAGCCCGATGTCCTCCGACACCAGTTCCGCTGCACTCTTGGGGGATGGAAGGAGGCTCCGAAGGACTGCCAGTCGGACCTCACTCCCGAGCACGGAGAGCACCTGGGCGACCCTGTAGTCGGGATTGTCGATCAGTCTCTGGACGGCATTCCCTGTCCGAATGCTCCACCAGGAGAACGCTTCGCCCGCCTCCCCCCCCTCATGGACGGCTCCGAAGTGGCCGACAATATGGAAACCTTCGTTCCCCCTTTTCACCACCTCACGGATGGACAAGTCGAGGAGGTCCCCCATCCTGCCACTGAGATTGTCTTCCTTCTCCATTGAGCTTTCTTCCATACCCTCCTCCTTTAATATTACGGAATTACGCTTTTCCGTAATCGCCTACACGGTCAGTGTATCAGGCCCTCCAGAATAATACAAATGGAACGGACGGAAAGCTCGCGCATGATGAGGCGTGAATGCTATCTTGTGGGTGAACCGATCCCAGCGCCGATTCCCCTAAAAGAAGTCACCTCCCACCTATTCGGTCTCAGACCTGAAGATGCTCCTCCAGCACATTTGCAAGATGAATGATGACGACTGACCGCCTTGAATTTAGCGAACGGGCTACGGGAGAGGCGTGATCTGGAGGCTCTCAATCCCCCGCTCTCAGCCTTCCGCTCCATCCCCACGATTAGCCCTTTTGGTGGATGTTGCGAGCCTCCACCGGGTCCAACCCCATCCCTTCGGGATCAGGGCTTTCAGATCTTGGATGCGCCTCTTGCGTCAGAGTACGGCCCGCCTTCCCGACTTGCCGACGATCTCCCCACAGTCGTTGAGTGTGAATGCCTCGTTATCCTCGGCGTTCGGGAGCGCGCCAAGGTCGGTCATGCGGCCTCGTTCCCACAGGAAGGCGTTTTTGGCGGATACTGTTTCACCCCAGAGCACCACCATCGACGGCCCGAGCTGCCGATGACCTGTCCCCGCGCGTTGCTGTCATGGGCGATACTGTCGTCTTCGGAGCGGAGCGCGCCGAGGTACCCTCTCCGTGCTGCCTGCCAGAGGAAGTCGGGGTGATGAATACCTCTGTAAGGAACCGGAAACCAGGTTGTAACGGTTGGTTCAGGAGAGCGATGTGAGCCCTGTCGATAGGTCAAAGTAGGGGTGGGAGAGCATGAGAGGCGTGAAAGAACTTTTTGGAGGAAGAGGAGAAGACGGCATTCAACTCTCCCCTCTCATGATCGTTTCAGGAATGTGACAGATTGCCCAAGTCGGAGAAGAGGAACGGTGACCCATGAAGAAGTCTCCCGAAATCCAGCACGATCCCCGCATCCGCTCCATCGAGTGGCGAAACCTCGTTCCGTTGAACCGATACGAGGTCGTGAGGGAGTTGATGCTCCCTCTCCCCTGGCTCGGTGGGAGCTTCGGGTTTGCTCATCAGGGTCAGCTTCTACCCGCCCTGGGCTGCTCCTTCGTCTTCTTTCTGTGCGGCCTGCGGCTGGTACACAACGCCTACCACTACGCGCTCGGGCTGCCAAGGGTCTGGACCGAAAGAGTGATCTTCCTGATGAGCCTTCTCATGCTGGGCTCGATGCACGCCGTTCAGTTCAACCACCTGCGGCACCACCGACTCTGCATGGACGACGAGGACGTGGAGGCGAGGAGTGCCCGCATGGGGGCGTTCCAGGCGCTCGCGTTCGGCCCCGTCTTTCCGATCCTCCTGCACCTCACCGCGATACGCTTGGGCTCGGAGCGCATCAGAAGATGGATCTGCCTGGAACTGGCGGCGAACGTGGCCTGGGTTGGGGTCGTCTTTACGTGGGATCTGACTCCCCTGGGTTATCACGTGATCGCCATGGCGGTCGGTCATTGCTTCACCGCCTTCTTCGCCGTCTGGACGGTCCATCACGGGTGCGACAGGGATCATTCCATCGCCCGCACGATGCGCGGAAACTGGAAGAACCTCCTGAGTTACCAGATGTTCCGCCACGTCGAGCACCACCTCTTCCCCAGCGTGCCGACCTGCCACCTGGATCGCATTTCAGAGCGTCTGGACCAGGTGGCACCCGAATTGAAGATGAATCAGGTGTTCTGATTGGAGCAGCCGAGTGAGAGCGGGTCACAAATGGCTCGTAGGCTGATGCTGTTCTGGAGATGTACCGATTTGTGTGGGCGGGGAATTGGATCTTCCCCGCCCACATCTTAGGGCTGTAGAGGAGGTACACCACGTTTCAATGGCCCCTCGATGGAAGCAGGCTGTACTACATAGTTAGGGAGGCCATCGTTATCCTGAACTTCCACATCCTCTTCGCGTTGAGTGTTGCAGCAGATTTTCCCCTGCCCAGTTCCTCTGCGTGATCCTCCTTAACATCGGCCTCCATGGTATGGATGGCTACGAGGTGGCCCGGAGGCTGCGGGAGGAGGGGAGAGCCGTTCGGATCGCGGCCCTCATAGATTACGGGCAGGAGGAGGATCGGCAAAAAACCCGCGGAGCGGTCATTGACCAGCACTTCATCAAGTCCGTGAATCATGGATGGCTTTCCCGGTGGATCAACGAGGAAGGCGAACGTACTGCACGACCTAAAGCAGGTGGGATGCGGAACCGCTCATATGGGCGGCAGGAATCATCGATAGCAGGGGGTCTCATTGAAAAGACTCTTCTGTAAAGACTCTTCACACGGCTCCCTCTGAGGATTCGACGCAATGGCTTTGCTTAGCTCCGTGTACTCCTTTTCATGGGAATACCACTTCTCCTCTCCTCCCTAAAACGACCGGTTCGCGTGGCGGTCGCCGACGCTGAAGATCTCCTGGTCCGGCAGGCGAACGGCGGAGAGGAACCCCTGCGGATGGCGACCGCAGCCCGTATCCACGTTGATGCGATGGGGGAGGATTCGGGCTTGCAGATCGCCCCCGTCGTAAGGGGTGGGGGTGTGGCCGTGCATGACGAGCTTGTCCAGCGCGTAGACCTCGTCCACCCAGCCCTGCCGAATCGTCATGAGGTCATGAGGTTCCTGCTCGTCCAGCGGAACACCGGGTTTGAAGCCCGCGTGGACGTAGTGGGCGTGCTCGTCCTCGTAGCGGAGTCGCGTTGCGGTCAGGAAATCGAGATGGCTTTTCGGTAGCCAGTCCGGGTTGCTTCGGAGTCGCTTGAGCTTCAGCCCCGACAGGAAGCCTTTAGTCTGGATCCCATACGATTGCAGGGCGGCATCCCCGCCGTGAGAGTAGAGCCAGTCCCGGGGGGAGACGGGATGGCCGACCGACTCGATACCCAGCCATTGCATGAACATATCCTCGTGGTTGCCCCGGAGGAAGACGCAATTCCAGCGGTGTCGATACTCCAGGAGCTGTTCGATCACGCCGCAGCTGTCCGGGCCCCGGTCGACATAATCCCCGATGAAGACGAGGGTGTCGTCCTTCTTGAGAGGGAGTTGCAGCTCGACGAGCTCCCGCATGAAGTCCGCTCGACCGTGAATATCTCCGACAGCGTAAGTGGGCACGATCCTTGATGCTCCTAATCTACTCCGATGAAGGAGGCGGTCGATTTCCTGTCAGGTCGCGCCTTTGACTTCGACGCGGCCCTCAAGGATGAGGGTCAGCAACTCCTCGACCGAAACGCTCACCGCCCCCAGCTTGTGAACCTTGATCGCACCCCCGGCATTGCCCAAAGCAGCGGCTTCCAGCGCCGATCCCCCGGACGCCAGCGTCATCGCCGTCACGCTTACCACCGTGTCTCCCGCGCCGGTCCCGTCGTAGACTTCGGCGGGGATGGCCGGGAGGTGGTGAGACTCACTCCTGCCGAAAACGGACAGCCCGCGTCCCCCCTGCGTAACGAAAAGGTGATCGCAATCGAGAAATTGCCGGAGCTTTCGCCCGACAGTCTCCATGGATTCCGGCGAGTCCAACTCATGGGGTGGCGGCATCTCCCACATGGAAACAGGGACCCGCTGGGCGGTCGCCATCGCCTCGAACTGGTTGACGGTGACGAGGGTGGAGTCTTTGACGCAGGCGGCGTTGGCGGGTTTCAGGTTCACCACCACGGGCCGGTCCTTCCGGCGGCAGAGCGTCATCAACGGCTCGGCGAGCGCCGGGACCCAGATCCCCTTGTTGTAATCGGAGATGAGGACCGCGTCCACATGATCCAGCGCCCCGGCGACGCGATCGAGGAGGGCGGCAGCCAGCGCATCGCCGATCTTTTCGCGGGATTCCCGGTCGATGCGGACGATCTGCTGGCTGTTCTGCTGGCTGTGGGCGACGACGCGCAGCTTGGAGGTGGTGGGCCGGTTCGGGTCGGTGAGGAGGCCAGACACGTCCGCGCCGACCTTCTCCAGCTCCTGCGTGAGGATGATCCCGCTGGCATCCTGTCCCACGAGGCCCGCCACGATGACCTGTCCCCCCAGCGCCCGGACGTTGTTGACCACGTTCGCCGCCCCGCCCAGCCCGAACGACTGGCGGCGGGACTCGACGACCGGGACCGGGGCTTCCGGCGAGACGCGGTGGACTTCCCCCCACACATATTCATCCAGCATCAGGTCTCCCAGGACGAGGAGTCGCTTCCCGCTGAAGCTTTCCACGCGGTGGCGGAGGGCGTTCAGCGAGATTCCTGGGACCTGGGCGAGGATGGGTTCGAAGGGAGAAGTCATGGGATTTTGGATTTGCGATTTTGGATTTTGGATTGCGCCGGTGGTCAGGCGAGAGTCGATTCGGGGTCCCGACCGGCGAGTTGGGGCAGGCGGGCGGTCACGTCGTCGGGTGTTTCGAAGAGATAAGTGGGGCGCTCCGGCTCCAGGATGGCCCGCCCGAACGGCCCCCAGAGGGCGCCGCCGGTCCGCACCCCGGCGGTGTTCCCCGATTGCATGTCGTAGACGCTGTCCCCGATGAAGAGGGCGGCGTCCGGTTGCGCCTCGGCGCGGCGGAGGGCTTCCCAGACGGGGTCGGGCGCCGGTTTCGGGAGCGGGGCATCCTCCGACGAGACGACGAAATCGAGGAGGTCGCGGATCCGGAGGAGGTCGAGGGTGCCTTCGATCTCGCGGCGGTTCTTGGAGGTGACGATGCCAACCTTCAGGCCGAGTCGGCGGGCCTCATGGAGCATATTGAACGCGCCGGGGAAGGGGACCTCCATCTCCCCGCGTCGGTCTTCATAAAAGGTCATGAACCGGTCGGAGAGGGCGGCGACCTGTTCCTCCTCGATGTACTCGCGGAGCTGCTCCCGAAGGGGCCGACCGATGAGCGCGACGAGCTCCTCGCGGGGCGGGCGACGCCCCAGGCCGATTTCGATGGTGGAGCCGAGTCCCTCGGCGATCAGATCCGTGGTATCCACGAGCGTGCCGTCCATATCGAACAGGATGCAGGTCAGAGGTATATCCAAGACAACTCCCGATGATGTGGTGAGGATGAATGAGGAATCCAGGAAGGCAGGAAAACCCACGATCCGCAGTCTGCGATGAATCTCATGGGGTTTCACTTGCCAAGCGGCAGGGCCGTCCAATTATGTCGTAATCAGCGAGAAGTGCAAAGCCGCGATGTGATTCCGTTCGTCTGAGGATCAGCGCGGAGTGCGGAAGTGAGGACGACCTTGGACCTTAGGATGTGGACCTTGGACCGAAGTCAACCGGGCGGCCACCCCAGCATACGCCCCCCCAGAATGTGAAAGTGCAGGTGCGGCACGCTTTGGCCTGCGTCCGGGCCGGTGTTGGCGACGACGCGGTAACCATTGGCGGTCAGGCCCTGCGAACGCGCGGCTTCGGTGGCGAGGGCGAGGAGATGGCCGATCAATTCCGGGTCGCGGGTGGCGGCGTCCAGGTCCGCGTAATGCTCTTTGGGGATGACGAGCAGGTGGACGGGAGCCTGGGGGCTGATGTCCGGGAAAACCATGCCCCGGTCGGATTCCAGCACCGCTTCGACGGGGATCTCGAGGTTCGCGATTTTGCAGAAGAGGCATTCGCTCATAGGGCTCGTCCTTTATTGGCAGGGGAGTTCCGGGTCAGGTCGTTCTATGGGCCCGGCGAATGAATTCGCAGGGATTTCGCTTTTGTTCATTATAGCCCATCATAACCGCCCGTACTCGTCCCGGTCGGCGGCAAGGAGGGCGGGCGGCACGAAGATCAGCGCGGTCGCCGCCGCGAGCACCCCCGCATCGTCCACCAGGAACGCGACGAGGGCCGCCGCCAGCGTCCCGGCGATCCCCGCCCCCACCGGCCCCGAAGGCAGCGCCGGGAGCCGCCGCGACCGGCGGACGAGAATCCCGGCCACGGAAGCGAGGAGCGCCGCGCCCATGAGGCGGCTCCACGGGCTGAACATCAACAACCGGAAGTTCATGCTCGCCTTGCGCGTCAGGATCATCTCCAGCTCCCCCCAGCCCTCGCCGCGCACCGCCGCGAACGCCCGCCCGATGTGCGAGCTCTGCCCGCCCCGCATCTGATCCAGCAGGACCATGAACGCTATTACCCCCGCGATACCGATCAGGATTGCGACCAGGTGCCGCGCCCTCACGCGCCGGAGGGAAAGCAGCAGGATGCAGAAGCCGAACCCGCCCGCCGCCGACACGCCCCCGCCGAACTTCGCGCCGAACGCGGGACCCGCCAGCACGAGCGTGCAGAGGAGGAAGAGCGCGATCACCCCGGCCCGTGGCGCGAGGGGCAGCTTCCGCTCCCTCCGGGCGAAGAGCGCGGTCCCTCCGAGGGTGGTCGCGGCGAGGGACGCCCCCATGTACTCGTTGCCGATGCCGTAGTACCGCGCGCCCTCCATCAGCGAGTAGCTGAGGATGCAGTACGGCATGTGCGGGAAACCCGCCAGTCCGTCCGCCACGACGAACGCGACGGTTGCGAGGGCAAGCGCGGCGATCCCATCAAGGGCGCGGCGGCGGAGCCGCGTGAGGGCGGCGGCTCCGCCCGCCAGGCCGAACGTGAGGATCAGGAGCGCGAAAGTGAACGCCCCCACCGACGGCCATGCGACGAACGCGAGCAGCAGCAGCGCCAGCGGGAGCGCCGGGGCGAGGAACACGAGCGTCAGGGGCAACCACCGCGCCGCGCCGCCTTTCGAGGCGAGGAAGAGCGCGGCGAAGGCAAGCATCCCGAAGGTGAGCAGCGAGACGAGGTCGCGGAGGACGTTGCGCCGCTCTCGCTCGACCTCCAGCAGGCGCGACCGGAGTTCGAGAAGCTGGCTCCAGGCGTCCGGAGCGGACACCCCAGCGACGGGACGACCGACGAAGGTGGTCGGGAAGGTCGTGATCCCGAACGCGCCGGCGACGGTCGGGGCGATGTCCACGTTCGCCAGGACCCCGGCGCGGCGGGTGGTGGGGGAGCGGAGCAGGCCGGGCGGGGTCCCGCCGACCTGTACGACGGGGGTGAGCAGGTCGTACGCGGCCCGCGCGCGGCGAGAGGGATAGGGGACGACGATCAGCAGACGGTCGCGTTCAAAGTCGAGATGTTTCCGCAGCAGCCCGAAACCGGCGTCCAGGCGGTCCATGGCCCATCGGTTCGCGGTGTCGGTGGCGGCGGGGAGCATGACGGCGCGCTGATCGTCGAGGCGGGCGGTATCCCCCCAATCGAGGACGACAAATCGGGACCGGTCGAGCGCGGCCTTCAGCTCTTTGTCCAGCCGGGGGAGCGACAGGGCGCGCCCGAAGGGTGCCGAGGGCATCGGCACGGAGGTGTTCAGGGCCGTCCGGACCACGCGACCCCGAGTGTCCATCGCGGCGAGCGCCCCTTCGCGGTGGATCTCCTCCGGGCGGTCGGCCTCCCCCAGGACCGCCGTTGCGATCCCGTTCTGGCGCAGGAGCTCCCCCAGCGCGCCGGGTTGAGCCCGGTACCCGATCCCGGTGTTCATCTCCTCAATCGCGCGGGGATTGAGCTGCAAACCCCCGGCGATTTCCGTTCGAAGGTTGCGGCGGGCGTAGACCGTCGCGGCCATTCCCTCCCCGGTCCGCTCGTACAGCCCGAAGGCTTCGGCCCCCAGCGGCCCGACGGCGCACCGGGTCCCCGCGCCGAGGGTGAGGTACGCGCTCCCCCGCGCCGGATCGACGGTGAGCCGGGCGGCTTCCGTGGGCCAGCGGAGCGCGGCGGTGCGGGTGTTCATCAGCCCCACTGCGCCGTGTTCGGTGAGACACCGGAAATTCGGCATCCGTGCGGGATCGAGGTCGACGGCGCTGACGGCGGGGACCAGCGCCAGAACGACCCGACGCGCGGGTTCGGCGGCTTTCGTGCCGGTAGAGGAGAGGAGGAGCAAGGTCAGCAGGATCAGCGCTAGGGAGGGGCGCAAATTCCCGATCAATATTTTGATGCGAAGTGACACGAGCGGGCACACCGGGGAGAAAGACTTGTGCAGGAAACAACTCTACTTTAACCCAAGTTGCTACCTTTATGCGTGAAAGTGGAAAATCATCATTAAACCGCACCTGTTCCACGCTTGAGGAACAAAGGTAGCAACTTGGGTTACTTTAGCATGAATCCCAGCGATCAACTCATTCTGCGCCGCTTCGGTGATAAGGCTAGAATTTTACGCCCAGCTTGGCGGCCCCTTTGTACTGACGGTCCCGCTCGGTGGAAAGATCATCGCGCTTCTGGGTGGCTTCGCCTTCAAGGGAGAGGTGGAACGTGTCGCCGAGATTGCGGTTGAACTTCAGGCCATACACCGAGGTGTCGCCGGTCCCCTCGCCGAAGCCGTCCACGAGCTTGTACATCGCGCGGAGCTGGGTGGAGGAGGAGAAGGCCAGTCCGAAGCCGACTTCGGTCGTGCGGGCGCCGACATCCCCCATGCGGTCCTCGAACTCGTAGCCGCCGTTCAGCATCAACGAGCCGATGCTCGTCTCCATGCCGAGCCTCCGGCGGATGGCCTGCTGGATCTTCCCGTTCTCTTCGGGATTTTGCAGGTAGCCCCCCATCAGCTTCCATCCTTTGATGGGGTGGAGGGAAAGCTGCGCGATACGGGTGTCCGCGTCGGCGATGCCGTCCGACGGGGCGTCACGCTGATGGAGCGTGCCGGAGACCTGGAGGAACGAAAACGGCTTGAGCTGTGTGGTGACGGAGGTGATGTTCGTTTCCCCGGCGGCGGTGGTGGTCTGGAGATGCGCGGAGAGGCTGAGGGCGTCGTTCGGCTTCAGCTCCACCCCGAACTGCTGCTCCGCCCCCCGGATGGCTTCGGATTCTTCGTCGGACTTCTTCGTTTCCGCGCTCTGGCTGAGTCCCGCTGAAAACTTAAGTGGCTTGACGGGGTTCACCTCCAGGCGGGCTTTGAGGCGGCTCTTATCGGCGGCCTCGCTGGTGTTGCGGCCCAGCTCCCCCTGGAGCTTCACCGTGCCGCCCTTCGTCGCAATATCGAGGCTGGCGGTGGACTGGCCTTCCTTCTCCACCTGCTTCTGCTCCAGGCGGGTCTGCACCTGAAGCGGCCCGGGGGAGGAGACCAGTTTCGCCTGAAGGCCCGTCTCCGTCCGCTTCTCCTTATCGCCGCCGGGGTCGGTCTGCTTCTGGTACGCGGTCGTCTCCAGGGCCACGCCGGGGATGACTTTGGTGGAGAGGCCGAGGCGCGCGGTGTCGGTCTCCGTCTTGCCGTTGGAGACGGACTGCAATTCCGCAATCGCAGAGGTGCTGCCGACGAGCTTCTGTTCCAGGCGGAGGGTATCCGTCTGAACCGTGACCGCTTTCTCGTCCTTGTTACCGGAATCGCGCTCTTCGGTCACGCGCCGGGCGATGAAGGTGGAGCGGTCGGTAGGTTTCACCTCCAGGGCGAGGGTGTCGGTCTGGAGGGTCTTCGTCTTCCCGGCGGCGGTCATCTCTTCGGTGACGCGGGCGGCGAGGAGCGACGTGCGCCCGGTGGGCTTCAGCGCCAGCTCGTGCGAGGTGAGGGTTTTGCCTTCCTCCCCCTTCTGGCCGGTGTTCGCCAGCGATTTATACGAGGTGGCGAACCGGAACCGGTCGGAGGGGCGATAGGCAATACCGAGAGCGGTGGAGCGCTGGGACTGCGGCCCGCCTTTCGCGTCCTTCTTCGGGTCGAGGTCGACCCCGGTGCGGGAATAGTCGCCCGTAAATTGTAGCGCCCCCAGCCCGTACTGCCCGCCCACGCGGAGCCCGGACCGGTCGGTGAAGGTGCCGCCCTGCGTGGCGAGGAGGGGGTTGCTGTTCAGCTTCCAGTTCTTGCCCCCCGTCTCCGCGCCGAGGCCCACGGACGCGACGCGCATCGGCGCGCTGGACTGCT
>JAHWJO010000655.1 GCA_019348365.1 Armatimonadota bacterium
GCGGAGACAGGGGCGGGCGCGGGGACGGAGGGAGAGATCGCCCCGGAGACGTTCATCGGCGGGGGGTGCGGCCTCGCTACCGGCCTGCACGCCGTGGAACGGGCGGGCATCCAGTTGGGCGACACCGTTGTCGTGCAGGGAGCGGGCCCCGTGGGCCTGAACGCCGCCATGCTCGCGCGGCTCAAAGGCGCAACTGAAATCCTGATGATCGGCGGCCCGGAAGAACGGCTGTCCGCCGCCCGCCGGCGCGGCGTGGACGAGACGCTCGACCTCGCCGGGACGACCCAGGAAGTCCGGATTGAATGGGTGAAGGCGCGGACCGGCGGGCGCGGCGCGGACGTGACGATCGAAGCGACCGGCGTACCCGGAGCCGTCGCCGAAGGGATGCGGATGACCCGCGATGCAGGCATTTTCGTCGTGGTGGGACAGTACACCGACGCGGGCGATCTCACCCTCAACCCCCATCACGACCTCAACCGCAAGCACCTCAACGTGCGTGCGATCTGGGGCATCGATTACGGCCACCTCCACCGGAGCCTTCGCGTCCTCCGCCGCTACGAGAAGGAATTCGACTGGGCCGGGCTCCTCACGCGCACCTACACGCTGGAGGAAGCGGGGCAGGCGCTGGAAGATGTCGCCGCCGGTCGGGTGGTGAAAGCCGCCCTCCGACCGGCGGGATGAGGGGCGTCCGTTGAAGCGCGCGGGCCTGATCCTCTGGGCGGCGGGATGGGGGTATCTTCTCCTCACCGGCGCGGTCGCGCACTCTCTGGTCCCGCCGGAGTACCTCCCTCTCGTCGGCCTGGTCTCGTTCCTGGCGGCGTGGGGCCGGGCCGGGGAGGGGGCGTATCTTGCCGGAGCGGCCTGGCCGCTCTTCTTCCCGGTTTACGCCCCCCGAATCGTCGAGGGTACGCTGCTGGGCGGCGCCCTGCTGCAACTGGGAATCTGGGCGGGGAAGGGGATCGCCCGTCTCCGGTCCGCCCGATACACGCGCAGGGAGCGCCGGGAGACCTGGTTGTACGATCCGGAGGAAGAGCCGCTCTTCACCCGCGCGGGCGAGCCGCTGAACCGCGCCGCATGGCGCAGTCTCACCCCGGATGAGTTCGAGGAGGAAGTGCTGATGCTCTTTCGGGGGCAGGGCTACGCGGGAGAGCTGACTTCTCTTTCCGGCGACGAGGGGATCGATCTCGTGCTGCGTGGGGAAGGGCGGTACATCGTGGCGCAGTGCAAGCACGTCTATAAGCCGGTCGGGCAGCCGCCGCTGCGAGACTTCGCGGGGGCGATGCGGGCCGCCGGGGCCGACGTGGGATATTTCGTCACGACGAGCAGCTTCTCCGACCCCGCCATCCACTGGGCCGAATCCCTGGGCGACCCCCGGATCGTGCTCGTGGACGGCCCCGCGCTCGTTCGCTGGGCGCGCGAGGGGATCATGCCCCGGTAAACCCGTATTGGCCTCCTTCCGCCCTACGGTTCCCCTGCCACCGAACCCGCCGTTTAGCAAGCAGGAATCTCCCCCCTGAACAGGAAAAGCTCCTACAAGACAGGCGCGGATGAAACAATCCCTCATGCCTCCGAACGCCTCCGATAGATCCCCTCTCAAAGCCCCTCAATGCCCGGAATGCTCCATGGATGACCTGACGGAACGCCTCGTTGCGCTGCAGTTGACCCCGCACCTCGGAGAGAAGACGCTGGGGAGCGTTCTCGCCGGGGGAGAACAGCGCGTGTCGGACTGCTTCACCGCCTCGGAAGCCATGCTGCGCGAGGAGTACGGATTCCATCCCGAAGCCGCCAGCCATTTCATACGCCGGAAGGAGAAACTGCGGAAAGACGCGCAGCTCCTCCTGATTTCTCTCCGCCGCTCGGGAGCCGCCGCCCTCCACCGGAACGATCCGCGCTACCCCAGCCGGTTCGCCCGCCTGCCTGACGCGCCGCCGCTCTTCTACGCGGTGGGAGACTTGAGCCTCCTGGATGAGCCGTCGGTCTGTTTGCTGGCGTCCTCCGGTGCGACGCCGGAGACGCTCACCCGGCTCCGCGCGCTGGCGAATGGAGTCGCACGGGAAGGCTACACCCTCGTGACGGGCCACAACCGTGACGTTTATCAGGCTTCCGCGCTGGCGGCGGCCCAACACTCCAGTCCGGTGGTTTACGTTCTGGATTGCGGCCTCTTTTCGGTGAGCGAATCCGGCCACGATCATCCGTTTGCCGCCGCCCGGATCCATCCCGCCGAAAGCCAGCGGCGACTCTTCCTCTCGCCGTTCCGACCCAAAGACCCGTGGATCGGGCACAACAACCGGAAACGGGACCGCCTGATCGCCGCCTTCGGCTCCATGCTTCTCTACTGGTATCACTACAGC
>JAHWJO010000656.1 GCA_019348365.1 Armatimonadota bacterium
ACCTCATTGCCGGGAAGCTCCGCTTCCCCTTACCCACCTGATTCAGCGAAGAACCGTAATAGTGAGGGAGAACAAGACCCGGCAGGAAAGCAAGCAGCTTTGCCGAACAGGAAATCGGGAAGAACACTCACCATGGTGATACTTCCGGAAGAAGCCGAAGCGCTTCCGAAACGACGATGATCGACAGAAGGTGGCTGGGGTAGAGCGATGCAGAAGACGATTGTGATTTGCGAAGGCTGCCGGAATACCAAGACTCACGGGAAGTACTTCTCCCTCGCGTACAAGACGGCGGATTCCCCCGTGGGGAAGATGGAGGACTATTGCAGCGAGGGGTGCCTGCTGCGCCGTCTCTCGATGATCCTCTCGCAGATCGACAACGGCATCGTCGCTCGGTGCGAGATCGTGCCGACCGAAGCCGAGCTTCAGGAGAAGACTCCCAAGCCGATCCTCCTCCAGGGGACGGGCTAGGTGACCCCTCCCGACGGGAGAAGAAATGCGCACCTGCCGCTCCTGGTGATTCTGTTTGGTACGCTGCTCCTGGGTCTCCTGTATCTCTTCACCGTCCCGCCCGGCTACGGCCCCGATGAGCCGTCCCACTTCGGGTACGTCCGGCATGTGGCGGAGGGCCGGGGCTTCCCCGTCCTGGGGAGGGACACCGACCCGCAGGGTCCCGCGTACGAATCCCACCAGCCTCCCCTCTATTACGTCCTGTCGGTCCCGGTGTACGTGATCGGTCGCGCGGCGGCGGGGGAGCGCGGGGCGTGGATGGCGGTACGCTTTTTCTCTCTCCTGTGCGGCCTGGTCACCGTCGCGCTCGTTTATCTGCTGGTCCTGCGCCTCTTCCCGGGGGAGCCTTCGGTCGCGGCGGCGGCGGGGGCGTTCGCGGGATGGCTCCCCTCGCAGGCGGCGCTCTTCGCCGTCGTCAGCAACGACCCCCTGACGGAATTGGGCTTCACCCTCGCGTTCTATCTTCTGGTCCGCTATCTGCTGGCGGAGCGGCCCGGCAACCGGCTGCCGCTCTGGATCGGCCTTGTCGCGGGCCTGATCTTCCTCATCAAATCGTCGGCCCTGATCCTGCTTGCCGTCCTGCCCCTGGCGCTCCTCCTCTCCCCCCGCCGTACGGAGGCCGATGCCTCCCCGAACCGGTTCCGGCCCGTGCTGCTGTTCGGGCTGGGCGCGCTGGTCTGCGTACCGTGGCTCTTCCGCAACCAGGCGGTCTACGGCGACCCCTTGGGGTGGAGGGCGTTCGTGGAGTACTTCCAGAATGTGATGAAATCGCCCACGCCCCACACCCTCGCCGAACAGATGCGGGTCGCCTACACGCCGGCCTGGTACTGGCTTGAGGCGGTGGGAGGATGGGCGTACCGGGATTCGCTGGGGATGTGGCTGTTCAGCCGCCCCGGCCAGCCGGTGCCGCTCCGCGTCACGCTTCCCCCACTGATGTACACGCTCTGGGGCGGCCTGTGGATCGCCGCGCTCATGGGGATGATCCGGTTCGGCCTGACGGAGTGGCGGGAGAAGCCCCCGGCGTGGCGATGGGGTGTGGCGGGGATGGGGCTTGCGTTTCTGCTGCTGCTGGCGGCGTATCTCCGGCTGAACGCGGTCTTCTTCTGGGCGCACTCCCGGTACCTGTTCCCGGCGGTGGCGTTCCTCGCGTTGGCGTGGGCGGCGGGTCTCAGCCGACTCGCGCCGCCGCGCTACCGCCCGGCCCTGCTGTGGGGTGTGAACGGGGTACTGTTCTTCATCGCGCTCTTCGCGGGCTACGCGATCCTCGGCGGTTACTTTGAAGCGGCCGCGACACTATCCCACGGATACGGGTAGAGCAGGCGGGACCGTTTATACCGAAGTACTGGAGACCGGCGGGGGAGAGCCGTATTCCGGCTTTAAGAGGCGGGCTCGATGGAAACCCATACATATTAAGGAGGATTTTTCGTCGGGGGAGCCGGGCGGTCTGTGCCCTCCGTTGCAGGTTCGGGGCTGTGGGATTCCTCGGTTCTTGAGCCGATCACAAAGTGTCGGAGAAGCGCGCAGCCGGAGAGCGATAGGAGGGAAAGCAGGAGCAGAGCGGCGACACCGGAGCGATAGAGGACCTTTGCTTGCGGATAGCGCATGGAAGGAGCTCCTTGATCATCAGAATTTACCCTCCCTTTTCAGTTCGACAGGGAAAGATCCGCTCCTTCGCGTCTCGTTTTAAAGCGTCAACCAAGAGTGAAGCGCTTATAAGGTTTAAGCCGTCACGACCTTGATCGCGGGCTTCTCCTCCGGCGCGCGCCGCTCTTTATTCACAACGATCTGTACGTCATGTCCCAGGGCATTCAGAAACCGTAGGAGACGATCCACAGATCGGAA
>JAHWJO010000007.1 GCA_019348365.1 Armatimonadota bacterium
ATCTTCACGGTGCAGAAGAACATCGTCGAGGCGAAGCCGACGGTGATGCTCAGCATCCCCCGCCTCTACGAAGCCATGTACGACCGCATTCACGACACCGCATCCAAAGCCACCGGGGTCAGGAAGCGGCTGTTCCACTGGGCGATGAAGGTCGGGCAGGCGCGCTCCACGGCCATGCGCCAGGGGAAACGAGCAAATCCGCTGCTGGCGTTGCAGTACGCGCTGGCGGACCGGCTGGTGCTTTCCAAAATCCGGGAGAAGGTGACGGGCGGCAACCTGCGCTACTTCGTCTCCGGCGGGGCGGCGCTGCGGCCGAACATCGGCGAGTTCTTCCACGCGCTCGGCATCATCATCCTGGAGGGGTACGGCCTCACCGAGACCGCGCCGGTCATCTGCGTCAACCGGCCCGAAAACCTGAAGTTCGGGACCGTCGGTCCGCCGCTGCCGGGGGTGGAGGTCATGATCGCGGAGGATGGCGAGATCCTCTCGCGCGGGCCGCACATCATGGAGGGGTATCACCACAAGCCGGAGGAAACGCAAAACGTCATCGACGGGGAAGGATGGTTCCACACCGGGGACATCGGGCGGCTGGACGAGCAGGGGCGGCTCCGCATCACCGACCGCAAGAAGGACCTCATCGTGCTGGCAACGGGGAAGAACGTCGCGCCGCAGCCCATCGAGACGGCGATCAAGGAAAGTCCCTACATCGCCGAAGCGGCGCTGTTCGGGGATAACCAGAACGTCATCTCAGCCCTGATCGCCCCGAACATAGACGCGTTGAAAGCTTACGCTCAGGAGAAAAATATCGGCGTTTCCGAACCCGGCGATCTGGTCCGGCACCCGGAAGTGAAGAAGCTCATCAAAGCGGAGATCGACCGCGCCACGACCGGTTTTGCGGACTTCGAGAAGGTGCGGAAGTTCACCCTCCTCGATCATAACTTCACCGATCATCCCGACCTGATCACCCCCACGCTCAAGCTGAAGCGCCAGCTCGTGAAGGAGAAGTACGCGCGAGAGATCGCGGCGATGAGCGGCGGCGCAGAGTGATTAACAGGGCGAATAGGACACGGAGCTTCGCTGCGCTCGCTTCACGGAAACCCCTGGAAACCCCGGATACCCCAATCCCTGACCAGATGACGGGATGACAAGGTGAAGAGGTGAAGGGTTATCCGCGTTTATCTGCGTTCATCTGCGTTCATCTGCGTTCATCTGCGGTTCCATAGAGCTTTTCTTTGTGACCTTTGTGTCCTTCGTGGTTCAAAGGGATTCAGGGGGTATCCGGGGTTTCCAGGGGTTTCCGTGAAGCGAGCGCAGCGAAGCTCCGTGTCCCATTCAACCCGGTCACTCCCTGGCTCACTTCCCGGTCAGCATCAGCACCGCCGCCATCCGGCCCGTTGCGCCTTCGCGGCGGTAGCTGAAGAAGCGGTCGGTGTTGCAGGCGGTACACGGGGAGGCAGCGAGGATGCGGTCCTCCCGCACCCCGGCCTCCCTCAACTGCGCCCGGTTCGACGCGCCCAGGTCTACCTGAATCCGGCCTCTCTGCCGGAGGATAGAGCCTTCCCACGGCTCCAGAGCCTGGACCACCTCTTCCCCGACGGTGTAGCAGCACGCGCCGATGTGTGGCCCGAGTCCCGCCCACAGGTCCTCCGGTCGGCTCCCGAACGCCTCCACCATGGCCCGGACGGTGTTCCCGGCGATGTCGGCGGCGGTCCCCCGCCAGCCCGCGTGGGCCAGCCCGATGGCGCGCCGCTCCGGATCGAAGAAATAGACCGACGCGCAATCGGCGTACATCAGCGCGAGGGGAAGTCGCGGGGTGCGGGTGATGAGGGCATCCACGCCGGGGATCTTCTCTCCCGCGTCGGTTTCCTTGACACGGGCCACGTCCCCGCCGTGGACCTGTTCCGCCGTCACCCAGAGGGGATACAGCCCGAGCGCGCGGGTGAGCCGGAGCCGGTTCTGATCGACATGGTGAGGGTCGTCCCCCACATGATCGCCCAGGTTGAGCGAGGCGTACGGCGCATCGCTGGTCCCGCCCCCGCGCGTGCTGTAGCCGTGGATGATGCCCGGCAAGAAATCGGGGAAGACAGTATGGATCTGGAGGGGGGATTCGGTCGGATCGGTCATGAGAACGGGAGAATGTTGAAAACAAAGCCGAGAATCCATCACTGGCGATTCTCGGCTTTGTAGAGTGTCTATCTGTTTAGTAGGATCGCAGGACGCCCATCTCGTTCATAAAGGGCTTCGGGTTCACCTCGCCGGCGAGTCCCGCCTGGTATTCGGCCCAGAGGTACTCTTTCTTCAGGCCCAGGTCGAGCACGTCCCACGGCAGGAACTCCTCCAGGGGCCGCTCCCGGCGCAGGTGATGATCCACGTCGAATTCGAGGTCGCGGATGGCCTGCCGCCAGTCGCCCTTGTGCCGGTGAACCGCCAGCAGCAGCTCGGAGACGCGGCGGTCGCCCCGCGAGAGGATCGCCTGGATTTCGGAGAGGCGCGGGCTTTCCATCCGGATCGTGACGTGTCGCATCCCCTTCACGGCATCCTCCACCAGCTTCTTCTTCCGCTCGAAGCCCTTGGCGGTCTCCTGCGGGTGCCACTGGAACGGCGTGAACGGCTTGGGCACGAACGGGTTGAGGCTGATGATCAGCTTCTCCAGCCGGTGCTCCGCCATGATCCGCTTGCACAGGTCCGTGATGCCGAGGACGTCTTCATCGAGCTCGCCCGGAAGGCCGCACATGAAATAGAACTTGATCTGCCTGATCCCGGCGGCCACCGCATTGGCGACGGCCTGCATGATCGCCTCTTCCTTCATCGGTTTCTTGATGATCTTCCGCAGCCGCTCCGTGCCCGCTTCCGGAGCGAGGGTGAGCATCCGCTGCCCGGAGCTGCCGAGCACCTGGGTCAATTCCTCGCCGGTGGTTTCGGCGCGAAGCGATGCGGCGTTCAGGCGGTAACCCTTCTCCGCAAACCCCTTCGCGATCTCGGTCGTCCACGGGTTGTCGGAGAGGGAGGAGCCGATGAGGCCGACCTTCAGGCCGGGGCCGTCCTCGGTCTGCTCGTCCATGGTGTCGTACGCGTCGCCGAACATCTTCTCCCGGTCGGAGCCGTGCCCGCGATAGCTGCCGTGGGTCTTCGCGCCGTGCGGGTTCTTCGTCGGGTCGTCCACCGAGGCGTCGCAGTTGTTCGCCATCGCGCCCTGCGCCAGGAGCTCTTCCACCTGGTCGGACTTCCGGTAGCGGACGGGCCGGAACCCGTAGCCCGCAAAGCAGAACCGGCAGCTCCGGGCGCACCCCCGCGAGACTTCGACGAGATGCGTGTCCTTGAATTCGGTGTTCGGGGTGCGGATGACCGACGAGACGGTGTACTTCCCGAGGTCATACGTGATGCGGCGCTTCACGGGGAGGGGCGCCTTCTCGTCCAGCGCCTCGATCCGGTCCACGCCGCCGTTCTCGTTGTAGACGGGCCGGTAGAAGCGAGGGACGTACACGCCCTCCACCGCCGTCAGCTCCCGCAGGAGGTCGTCCCGCTCCACCACGGCATCGGCGTCGAAGGCGACCCGGTGAACGACGCTCGTGAAGTCCGGCACCATCTCCTCGCCGTCCCCCACGCAGACCGCGTCGAGGAAATCGGCGACGGGCTCCGGGTTGATGTACATCGCCGGTCCGCCCGCGATGACGAGGGGATAGCCCTCATCCCGCTTGGCGGAGAGGAACGGGAGCCCGGAAAGCTCCAGGATCTTGAGGAGGTTCGGGTAATCGAGCTCGAAGGAGACGGAGAACGCGAGGATGTCGAAATCGCCGAGGGGAGTCGCGCTCTCAAAGGTGCGGAGGGGCGTGCCGGTCCGCTCGAACTCCTGAATGTCGTCCGGCTCGGGTAGGAAGGCGCGCTCGCACACGACATCGGGGTGCTCGTTGAAAAGCCGGTAGACCGTCTGGAACCCCAGGTTGGACATCCCGATCTCGTAGGTGCTGGGGAAGATGAGGGCGACGCGAATCTTCCCGGCGTGATCTTTGGTGATCGCCCCGGTCTCGTCCGCGAGCAGCGCCTGGCGGCGGTCCTCCCACTGAGTTTTCCTGTGGGTCTGTTGTCGTATTTTCTTATTGGATTTCATATAAAAGTAATGGTGTTTCCAATGAGGCGTGATCAGTGAGCGAAACGATAGAAATTAGCGATATTTGTAGAAAACATCTGTAGAAAAGCCTAATTATAGACCTCCCGGCGCCGTACCTCGTTCCCATTCTCCATAGACCCGATGATGAGGTACACCAAAAGGAGCGTCCTCCCACGAATGAAGAACGCTCCCATTGTACCCGATTTCTTCTCCCCTTACGAAGGGAGGATGAATCGCACCGTCAGAGGGTCGGCGGTCCAGGCATCGGTGAAGGAGATGATCTGAACCTCGGTCATCTTCTGCGTTGTGCGGATCTCATTCACGGCCTCCAGCATGTGATCCCAGTTCAGGTCTCCCAGCGTACCGGCTGGCGAGGGGATCATCCCTTTCCGGATTGCCTCGTACCGCACCCGGGTTTGCAGGATCTCGATGAGCGATTTCAGGATCTCCGCCTCTCTCATGCGGCCGTCGATGTAATCTTTCGCGATCACGTCTCCCCGCTTAAAGACGAGCGAATTCGGGGAGACTTTCAGCGTCGCCTTCACGGCCTCGCCTTCAAAGATATTGGCGGTGGCGACGACACGGATCACCACGTCCTTATTGTTTTTGACGAACTCCTGAGACAGCTTGAGGATCTGCTCGCTCTCTTCCAAAGTCCGATCCTTATTGCTCTCGTCCATATACTTGAAGGGGATCAACTGCACCGCTCGATGACCCGGCTTCTCCGGGGCCGCTCCCATAGCGCGGGCTTCTTCGTCCGCTGCCTCCAGCAATTTGACGATCTGAAGATTCACCTCTTGCTGATCCTGGGTATTATAGATGACTCGCCGGGCGATCTCCTGGTCGCTGGAGTAGAGCAGGGGCTTGTTACGGAAGACGATGTTATTCATGACGTAGCCGGTCGAGACGGCGGACAATTCGCGCCGTCGCTCGTCGAGGTCCGTCTGGGTCAACTCCAATTCATTCGACACTCGCTTCAGAGAATCCGAGAGGGCTTCAAGCTTCCGGCTCTCATCCAGTACATTCTTCTGTAGCAGCGCGACCTGCTCCTGAGCCTTCTGCGCCGCTTTCTCCGCCTGAATCTGATCGTTTCGGGCTTCCGTCCGGTCCTTGCGCGCGATTCTCGCCGCCGATTGGGCGCGGGAAAGGTCCCCCTGCAATCCGGCCAGCGTCCTTTTCATGGAGGCCAGCCGCTGCTGCCGTTCCTCCACCTGTCGGGCGAGTTGTTTCCGGGACGCGATCAACCCTTGCAGGCGGGATTTCGTTGAGAGATACGCCCGCCGCACCTCGTCCCGCTGGCCTTCCATCCGGACCAGCTCGACCCGCGCGGCTTCGGCTTTCGTTTCAGTCCGCCTGGCGCGAGTTTCTGCCGCCTTTGCGGTTTGTTCCAGGGCGTTATTGTTCTTCAGCAAGATGCGGTTGCGGGTCTTTAGATTCTCCTGAAGCCGGGTGAGATCTTTCAGATCCTCGTTAATCTGTACCGATTGAAAGAGGGCCATGCGGGCATCGGGCACCATCAAGGCGACCAGCATCACCGTGACGGCGGCGATTCCCACGCCGGTGAGGACGGTGAACACCATCGCGGTGTGGCGAGGCCGCATCCCCCAGAGGGAGAGCCGCTTCTTCCCCAGCTTTCGTCCCAGGTTGTCGCAGACGTAGGCGACCAGGCCGCTGCCCAGTATCCACGCGCCGATCAATAATATCGTATAAATGTGCATCCGAGAATGAGGTCGATTCTAAAGTATGCAAATAAGGGCGGCGCGGGCAATAGCCGCCTCACTGCCCGGTGGAGCGGAGAGCCCGTAGCGAGCCATTGAGTGAAGCGGAACGCCTGGAGCGATCCACTGAAAGTAAGCGTCTACTTTACTCGACAGCCGAGCCTGCTCCTTTGTTCCCGATTTACCGGTGACTCCTTATTTCGGAGCGCGGATGAGGAGGACGATGCCCAGCGCCAGGGTGATCAGGTTCGGCAGCCACGCCGCCAGAGCCGGATCGAGGATGCCCTGACCGCCCAGCACGCTGAGGTAACTGGTGAGGACGTAAAAGATGAAGATGACGATGATGCTCAGGCCCAGGCCCACCCCAAACCCGCTCGCCCGGCGGCTGGGGCGGATGCCCAGCGGCGCACCGATGGCGGCGAACACCAGGCTCGTGAAGGGAAGGGCGACCTTCCGCTGGAGGTCCACTTCGTTCTCGCCGGTGGGGAGACCCTGCCGCCGTCGCTCCCGGATGTACTCGGTGAGCTCGACGTAGGTCATCTGCTCCGGCTTGATCTTGCTCCGCTGGATCTCCTCCGGCTTCTTCCCGATGTTGTAGTAAGCCACCCGCGTCTTGTTCACGACCGTCCCTTCCGGACGGGCGACGCGGATCGTGCTGTTCCGAAACGCCCACTCCCCCTTCTCTTCGTCGAAAGTTGCCTCCGGGGCGCTCACGTCGAAAGCGGGAACGCCCTCCTTGAACGAGATGAAGAAGACTCCTTTGAGCATCCCTTTCGCCGGGTCGAACTCGTTGGCAACGACCAGACGCACGAGCTTATTCTCGACGAACTGCGGGAGGGTGATCCGGCTCTGCGCGGGAGCCTGGTTGATGACGTTCTTCAGGTCGGCGGCGGAGCGGCTCGACCATGGAACGACCTCCTCGTTGAACCCCCAGGTCAGCGCCGCCACCCCGAAGGAGAGGAGGAAGATCGGGATCATGATCCGGTACAGGTTGATCCCGGAGGCGTACATTGCGATCAGCTCGCTCTCTCCCGAAAGCCGCGCGAACGCCATCAGGCTGCTGAAGAGCATGGCCATGGGAAAGGTAAGGACGACGAGCGCCGGAAGCCCGAGCATGAACAGCCGGATCACGGTGGCGACCGGAACGCCGTTCGCCGCCATCTTCGCGAGCTGGAACAGCATGTTCGTGCCCATCAGGATCGCGGTGAAGGCGGCCACCCCCACCAGGAACGGCCAGATCAATTCTCGGGAGATGTAACGGTCCAGCAGTTTCATCGGTTACATCACAAACCGCTCGCCGAGGTAGTACTGGCGGGCCTGGGGGTCGTGGATGATGTGCTGGGGATCGCCGTGGGTGAGGATCCGCCCCTCGTTGATGATGTAGGAGCGGTCGGTGATGGCGAGGGTTTCCCGGACGTTGTGGTCGGTGATGAGCACCCCAATGTTCCGGTCCTTCAGGTGCCGCACCAGCTCCTGAATGTCGTGGATGGCGATGGGGTCCACGCCGGTGAACGGCTCGTCGAGGAGGACAAAGGCGGGCTGCGTGGCGAGGGTCCGGGCGATCTCGACCCGGCGGCGCTCCCCGCCGGAGAGGGTCATGGCGACCTGCTTCCGCACCCGGTCGAGCGACAGTTCATCGAGCAGGGAGTCGATTCGGTACTCCTGCTCCTTCTTGGAGATCTTCTGCATCTGGAGGACGAGCCGGAGGTTCTCCTCGACGGTCAGCTTCCGGAAGACGGAGTTCTCCTGCGCGAGATAGCCGACCCCCTCCCGCGCGCGGCGGTACATCGGCATGGTGGTGATGTCGTGCCCGTTGAGGAGCACGCGGCCCGCTGCGGGGCGCACCAGCCCGACGACCATGTAGAAGGTCGTCGTCTTGCCCGCGCCGTTCTTCCCCAGCAGCCCGACGATCTCCCCCTGCTTCACGGTCAGGGAGACGCCGTTCACGACGGTCCGGTGCTTGTAGCGCTTGACGAGATGGTCGGTGGAGAGTTCCAAGGGTCACTGCCCTCCGGGACGGGGCTTGAGGTTGAAGTTCCCCTGGGTGCGTCCGCCGGTCATCTTCCAGTTGCCGGATTCGAGGTCCACGACCATACTGGGACCGGTGAAGACGGCGGGGCCTTCGAGGGTGTCGGGCTTCACCAGCGTCAACCGAACGTTTCCGCTCAGGGTGGCGGTGCGCGGGCGGGCGCCGGCGAGCACCTGGGCGGTGTTTCCCGTCGCGGTCAGGGAGCCGCCCCCTTCCAGCTGGGTCTGGACCGTCACGCCGCCGCCGAGATCGATCGTGTTCTCCTGCCGTCGGTAGATCAGGCTGTTCCCGCGCGTGGTGAGCCTGCGGCCTTCTTCCAATGCCATTGTCATTCGGACGTTGCCGGTGGCGCGGCCCACGCTGATGTCGGACGCGCCTTTCGGCACGTCGATGCTCATCTGCCCGGCGGCGATGGTACGGCCCTGCCCGATAAGCTGCGCGTTCCCGTTGAGGATGAACCGTACCCCGCCGGTCTTCAGGGTCTCCCCGGCGAATTCGTTCGCGCCGAAGCGGAAAGCTCCCACCTGGCCCTGTGGCGCTGCGCCCCCCTGACGGGCTCGCGCTGTCGCCTTGCTCTGGGCCGCGCTGCTATCGGCCCCGCCGATCATGGTCAACGCAAGGCCGCTCCCGGCAAGAGCCGCAAGGAGGATCGGGTGATGCCGCTTCAGAAGAGGTGATCTCATTCGGTGTTTGCTTTCAAAAAGGAGTGACGCTTACGTCCGAGGCGGAGGCCCCACGAGTTGCTACGAGAAGGACATACGAAAGACAACGGACTCTCAACGCAGGATCCTCCCCTGAACATTCCCGACGACCCGGCCCTTCTTGTCGTCCGTGCCGGCGATGAGTCGATCTCCGGTCAGCTCCACCTTTCCAATCCGGAAGCGGACCTTCGGGCCGCCGGTCAGCCGCGCGGTTTCGATGTCCCACGTCACCGAGGGGGCGGAGAAGGACCGCTGGCCGTCGGCGGACTGCCCGGTGACATTCCCCATCAGGTGAACCTTCTTCGTGGGCTGGGCGGCGGTGAGGGTGTCCGCCCGGCAGGACCAGGCGGGTCGGTTCTCCTCATAAAAGACGCACTTCACCTTTTTGAGGGTGGCCGTCATCGCCTCGACCTCGCCCGTCCCCTCTTGCGCCGAAACGGTCCAGAGCAGCCGCCCCTGCGGGTCTTTGTACTCCATCTCCACCCCTTCCAGCCGCGCGCGCTCTTTCGTGGCTCCGGGCTTCGGGAGAGAGGGAGCGGGCAGGCCGGGGGTGATCTCCCGCTTGCGGCAGCCGTGCAGCATCACCGCGATGAACAGCACGGGCAGCATAAGGGGGAGCAGATGAACGGAACGACAGCGTCTCACACCCAAGGATACCATGCCCCCGAATTCCCGGCAAGGTAAGATCGCGCCACGAGTCTCCGTCTCAGGGGTTCGGCATCCCGTTTAGCAAAGGGAGGGCGGGCGCCGCCGGTTTTCCACTCGTGTCTACCTCTCCGATCTGGGGCATCGGTTTTCTATCCTGCATGACCTTCATCCATTGGACGGGCAGGGTGATGTCCCTCTTCCACTCGCCCTGCGTCGTGAATTCGGAGAAGATGTAATCCTTGACGACATGAATGCGGAAACGACTGTCCGGGTCGGCTTGTATCCGGTCCACCACCCGTTTCCTGACCTCTACGGGGACTCTCTCCAGAAGGATCTGCTGCTCGGAGGGGGAGAGCTGGGTCCACTTGATTCCTCCCTCCGTTCCCATCTGCTCTTTTCTCGCGCCAGTAAGCGAAGCGTAAACGGCAAACGGCCCCGCCGCCCGGTGAATCCGTTGCGCCAGGTTATTGATCCGGCCCACCTGAGACAACCCGTCCAGGCTGAACAGGGACGACAGCATCGCCACTTCATTGATTTTGAGAGGCTGATCCAGGCCACGCCGGGGATGCCAGTACTGGAGCCACCGGCGAACGGACTTTGCAGAGACCTCCGTCTCGCCTTCGCTCGACCAGCCGGAGTTCCGGAACAGGAACAGCGGCCCCGACCGGCCCCAGAGATACCGGCGCGCCCCGGCGATAGTATCCAGCGCCGCTTCCAACGGCTGGTCTTTCATGGGCGCGAGGGCAAACGGCTCGCTGAGGAAGCTGTCCGAAAGGAAGTCGAACCGGCCCTGCTGGGCCGCGTTGTGCAGGACGACATCCATGGTCGTCAGTGGGCGGTTGTATTCCCCCGTCAGCCGGTCTTCGGTCAGAGCCTCCACCGGCCCGAGGGTGATCTTCCGGCTCAGGAGCGGATCGTTCGCGACAGTAGTGCTCCCACCATTCTTCGCCGGTTCCAGTCTGAGTCTCGGCTTTGCCTTCACCCGATCTTCGATCTCTGCGGGCTCGGATTGGTAATGTTCAGGACGAGGATGTTTATTTCTCTCCTCCTGGGTTTTGAGATCGAAAAAATTGACGTGGGTGGCACGCAGAGATGGTCTGTATATTGCACCATTTCTATGGTCATTCTTCATATCATTTATTGATAGGAGCAATGCAGCATATAGCCCAAAGCCCTTGAAACGCGATTCTCTGGGGAAGAAGCGCCCTCCGAGGATGCGTAAATTATCCCCTTCACCCTCGATCAGGTAGGTGATCTTTACCACCTGAAGATCCTCTTCGGTGAGCACATCGGGTTTTCCGTTCGTGTAGGTCTGACCATAATAAAAAGATTGCTTCCAACCCTCCTGATCCATCGCGCTTAGGCGAGGGAAAGGGATCTCCAGTCTCCGGTTCTTAAAGAGCGTCTCGACCTCACCCTCCTTGAAGTTAGCCGCGAGCCGTTCGATCACGTTAATCGGCACGTCGATGTTCTTCGCTTTTTTGAGACTGTCTTGCATGAAGGCGAAGCGGTCTTTCAGAAGCTGAAGGCTCTCCTGTTCCTTGGCCTCCTTTCGCTCCCAGTAATCTCCCGCGCCTAACTTGTACTTTTCGGAAGCCGCGTAGTATCGGGAAGTGAAGCCGAAGAGCTGCTGAAGAGAATGGAGGACCGTGCCCAGCGGCTTGCCGGTCAGTCGGGCCGTGACCTTAACAGTGCGGATGTCGTTGCTGACCTCCATCGGGACTTGAGTTGTTCGGCTCAGTTCCGCAATGAACTCGTCCAGGTCCAGTGAGGAGGCGTTGATCGTCACCGGCTTGCTCATATCCGGGCTGGAACCGATTCGGCTCCTGCTGGCCTTCTCAGCCGAGAGAGCGGTCCGGTGATGGGAGGTCAGGACGAGGAGCGATAACAGGAGCAGGCTCAGGTATCTGTTCATGGAATCAGCCATCGCCTCTCAGGGGATCAGCAGTCCGCCTCGCGGGTGGGTGGCGGGCACCACCGCTCCATCCAGAACAGTGGAACCGTCCGTCTCCGACGGATCGGGGAGCGTTTGCATGGGGGTCGCGCCGGTCAGCGGGCCGGACTCCAGCCCCACCAGTCGCCGCAGCAGCGTGATCACGTCGGATAAGTCCACCTGCCCGTTGCCGTAGAGCCGTCCCTGCGCCCCCGGCAAGGGCGAGAGGTCCGCTTGCATCCGCTGGAGCATGGAGAGGTCTGCCTGTCCCACGATGGACTTCATTGTGAGGATCACGTCGCCGAGCGCGAAGCTGCCGTTCAGGTCCACGTCCCCGACGGCGGGCTCGGCGGTGACGGGGATATTCACGAATTGATCCGGAGTCACGTCGGGCAGGGCGCTGTTCAGGCGCGTGTAGCGGCGGGTCCCGCCGGGGTAGACCTGAAGGCTTCGGGTGTCCGCGAGCCGGGAGGTGTCCTTCGCCGAGAAGGTCATGTGGAGGACCGGTTTCGTCCGGCCCAGGCTGTTCGCCTGGTCCCACAGCCAGACCCCCGGATTCAGGCTTTCCCCGCTCGGCCCTATGCGCTTCTCCCACAGGGCGATGGGCTCGCCGTTGGGGTTGTCGAACTCGACCTGGGCGTAGAGCGTATCCCCGCGCCTGAGCGCGGCGGCGGAGAGGATTTCGGGGGGCTTTTGGGATGCGGGCTTCAGATCGTCCTGGATGAGATCGACGGTGTAGGCTTTCCCCGCCTCCACCCGCAGGAGGAATGATGCGAGCGGGGACTCCACCGTTTTATGCCGGACGAAAAAGGCGGCGGGCGATTTCAGAGTGGGGAAGGGGCCGCGCAGGTCTCCAAGGCTGTCCCCGCCGCCCTCGGAGAGGGCGACGATGGGGGCGACATCGATCCGGTACTCTCCGGGCGGCAGTCCGGCGATCTTGTATCTCCCCCGCCGCTCGCTGCTGATGGCCGTGACGCTCGATACAGCCACCCGGCGCGGATCTTCCACGTTTCGGGCCACCACCACCGCGCCGGGGACCGGCTGCTGCGAAGACCGGAGCGTCAATCTCCCTTCGACCGTGCCCGTCTCGCCCCCCGGCGTGGAGGCCGGGTACAAACCCGCGAGGGTCGCGTAGTCGTCCAGGGTGGGCGTGTTGGAGAGGGTGCGGAGCGAACCCCGGCGCATCAGGGGGATCTCGTCGCAGCCGGCCCCGTTCAACGGCGGGACGAGCTGGCCGCAATCGACGTTCGCTTCCATGTGCGCCAGCCCCAGCGCGTGGCCGATCTCATGGCGGAGCGTCAGGGCGATGTTGCCCGGCGTCACCAGCTTCCCGTTCAGGTACACGACCGAGAGCCGGAGATAAGGGTCGGTAGATTGCTTGATGGGCCACGCCAGGCCCAGTACCCCGTTGCTCAGGCCGGGTTGTATGTCGTCGAGCAGACGCCCCTCGACATCCGGGACGATGAGGATGGCTTCGCGCAGGGGCGTCAGGTCGCCGGGAGTGTTCGGATTCTTGAAAACGTTCGCGTCGAAGTTCAACGGCGTGAGCGGCCCCGGCAAGGCTCCCATGTAGCGCAGGTCCAGCCGACTCCGAGGCACGGATTTCCAGAGCGTGACCGCATCCTGAAGCTCGGCCCGGATCGCGGCATGCGGCACCTTCGGCATGTCGCCGCCGAAGAGGAACACCGGGACGGGCGCGTTCGGGTTCCAGCCGACTCCGTCTCCGAAGACGTTGCGGATGAGCGGATCCCCGGCCCGCGCGGGCAGGGCGATCAGGGAGAGCGCCACCAGAACGAAGAGCCGTAGCAGCGAGGGAGCCAGTGGAGAGAGGGATTTCGGGTGAATGGGAGTGTGTCCTTTACAGCGGAGGCTACAGCAGAGGTCGTTGGAATGGCCTGCAACATCATGGGAGAGTCTTCTCTTATGAAGACGATATGCCGGGAACGGTTCCAAACGTGCCATTGCTTTACCAGGGCAGGGGTAAGAGGGACCTTGGCACCGCTTTCATCGGGGTTCCCCACCTATGCCTATCACTAATGGCAGGATGTCGTCAAGAGAGAGGGGTCGCGTTGGGTATGTTATAAGGGGTCCGAAGCATTCAGCGGCGTTAGAGCAGAATGACTCGGGAGTTGAGGAACGCGGACCGACCGCAGGGGTCTTTCTTTATGTACGAATGAATTTCAAAACGATTGGAGTATGGGAGTACAGGAGACCCGATATGCTGAAGCTGTTCAGCCTGTTCACCTTTATACGTCGATTTGGTGTGCGGAAGACCTACCGGACGATCACCGGACTTCCTCGCTACATCAGATTTTACATGGGCCTGTTTAAGGACCCCCGCACCCCGGCGCTGGCGAAAGCGCTCCTCATCGGCACGGCGGTCTACCTCGTCTCGCCGCTGGACGTGCTGCCGGACGTGATCCCATTCCTGGGCCAGCTGGACGACCTCGCCCTGCTGGGATTCGCGCTCAACCGGTTTACGGCGATGTGCCCGGCCCATGTGCGCTACGAGCACGAAGTCGCCGCCGGTCTGGCCGAACCCCTCACGGTACGCGTCAAGCGTAGATCGTAAGGGTTATCCCGGAAGCGTTCCGTTTTATGCCGTCACCGGGCGCTTGAAATAGAAGGGTCGGAATGCCACCCTCACCTACGCCTTGTCGGGGGTAATCTGGACCGTCTCGCCCTCTTCCAGCCCGGTCCGGATCTCAGTGAAATCGGCTCCGGTGAGGCCGACCGTCACCACCACCGGCTCCCAGTTCCCGTTCCGGAGCACGTTCACGACGGTTCGCCCCGTGCTGTCGCGGTCCACAGCGCCGGTCGGCACGGCGAGGACGTTCTTCGCCTCTCCCGCCTTGATCCCCACATTCGCGTCCATCCCCGGTTTCACCAGCCCCTTTTCGTTCTTGAACGGGATCACCGCGATGCGCTGCTGGCCTGCCTGAGCGGGTTGCGTGTCGATGTTCTCCACCTCTCCCGCAAAGGTCTCGTTAGGGATTAATGGGAAGGCGAGGGTGGCCGGGAGATCCTCCTTCACGAACGCGGACTGCTCGGCGGTCATGGGGGCATGGACCTTCACCTTGTCGAGGTCCACGATCACGACGAGGGGAGTGGCGGCGTTCTCCCCGATCATCGCTTTCTCCTGCGCGTTGAAGACGAGCACCTCGCCGGAGATGGGCGCGCGGATCGCCGCCGCTTTCCTCGCGCTCTGCGCCCCCCCGAAGGCCGCTTTCGCCATCTCCAGCTGCCGTTTATAGGGAGCCAGCGCGGCTTCCCTCTGCGCCTTCGCCTGGATCAGCGCCTGTTCCGCCGCCTTCCGTTCCGCCGCCGCCTCTTCCATGTTCATCCCCGCGCGCACGGCCCCGGTGAGGGCCTCCGGGCTTTCCGGGTTGCTCCCGACGGCGGAGACTTCCTTTTCCGCGGTTTGGCGGGCTTGCTGCTCCTTTTTCCGGGCTTCCTGCAGCCGAGACTGCGCCCGTTGCACCGCCTGGCTGTACTGGCGGTCGGCCTTTTGCAGCGCCGATTCCGCCGCGAGGACTGCCTCCCGATTCTGCTGATAGGAGGCCTGCGCCGCTGGGGCGGACAGCTCCAGCAGAACGTCTCCCTCCTTCACCGTCTGACCCACGCCCGAAAAGACTTTCGCGACGGTGGTGCGGTAGGGAGGCAGGACTTCAGCGCGGGACGCGGGCGGCACGATGGCCTCCCCGTTCAGGCGCACCCACTGTACGACATCCTGCCGGGTGACGCGGGCGGTCGGCACTTCTTGTTTGGGAGCGCAGGCGGATAACGCGCCGATCAACAGAGCGCTGGCGACGGCGATGATCTGCCTCAAGCGGCGAGAATTGCTATGCATTAGGATTCGGTTCTTTCTCCCCTCAGGAATAGAAGAGATCAGGGGCTTGCAGTCATTCCTAACCGGGACGGTTTAAGAGGAAGTACGCGAGATATCCCAGAACGAAGAGGATGCCGATGCCCAGAGCCCAGATCCCCACCGAATAGTAAATCTCATTCCCGATTCGCTCCCCTTTGGCCGGGGCTCCGCCATCAGCGGCGATCTGCCGGTTCCGGGCGGCGATGAAATACCCGATGAGAGCGATACATCCCCCTCCCAGCAGGAAGAAGATGAACCAGAAGAGGACACTCATCCCAACCATCACAAACTCCAATCTTTGATGCAATCAAACTCGTTCCGTGAAATACTCGGGTACAAGATTTATTGCCGATGGAGGGGGGGATCAAACCTGCGTGGGATCGTAAGGGCATCAGGAGTTACACAAAGGGTCCGCCTGTTGCTCTCCTGATGGGTATGCTCCTGTCCCGATGAGTACCGTCTTGTTATCCCGAGCGTATGCGAGGGATCTGACCGTACGTGAGTGAGTCTATCGTTCTCGGGATCAGATTCTTCGCTTCGCTCGGAATGACATGGAGGAGAGTCGGAAGAACATGGAAGAGAGTCCCTACGCACGGAGTGACATTGATGGGAGTTCTTTCATAATTTCTGAGACTGAAGCAAGAGACGCTCATTCTCCGGTGGATGGCGATGTCGGGAGGAGTTCGTGCCGGGGGATTGTCTCCTCATCGAAATGGAGATGCCCGATCACATCCACCGTCTGTTCCGGGGTCATGGGCATGTATTTCCCCCACCCCTTCGCGTAGAGAGAGCCGTCCGCGCCGCGCACCTCTCCTTCGGTTTCCCACACCCGGCCCCGGTCCGCCGTCATCCGTCCCGAAACCCGGAGCGGCTGACCGGACGGGGCGGGCTGTAGGAACCGAATCCGCAGCTCCGCCGCGTAGCAGAAGAGTCGCTTCTGATAGGCCGGAGCCCAGCCCATGGTTTCATCCAGGAGCGTGGAGAGGACGCCGCCGTGTACGATCCCCTGAAAGCCGCACCGGTGCTCGTCCGCAATGAACTCCGTTCGCACCTCCCCCGAATCGAGATGGAAGCGGACGTGCAGTCCGAACGGATTGATCTTCCCGCACACGTAGCAGCTATCTGAAATGGGGAGGTAGAGTTTTTCTTCATCCATCATACGATGCAATTCGTTTTCCATACCGGGTAGAGGCCAAATAGGGAGCCGGATATAAAGAAGGAAGGCATAGATCCATGAAAGCCTTCGGCTCCCCTCCCCGCGTCGGGGAGGGGCAGGGGGAGAGGTCCCCCCTCCCTCCAACCGAGAACCTCCATCCCATCAGATTCCCCCATTATTCATCGGCTGTGTTGAACGCTCAGCCGATCAGGGTAGGGTCTATCGCCGATGCCACTCCGGCGACCGCCCTTCGATCCTGATATTGTCCCATCCCCCGAACCGCCGGTGCTCGAACCAGGGAAGGGCCTTGAGGTTCGCCGCGCTGCACTGCATCCAGTTGTAAACGCCCTCTGTCCGGCAGTGCTCCTCCATCGCCGCCACATCGGGGTAGAGGTCCAGCACGCCTTTCCAGACCGCGCGCCCGCAGAGGTAACCGCTCGCTCCAGCTTCGGTCGATAAGTGGATGTCCTCCTGAAACTCCCGGATGCCCACGCCCGCGCTCAGGATCACCCACGGAAGGGCGCACGCCTCATCCAACCTGCGGCAATAGCCTTGCACCTCATCCAGCGTGTAAACGGGCTCCCGCGCCTGTCCGTCGAAGAGGCCATGGGCGTATTCCGCCGTGTACTTCAACTCGCAGGGAAACTCCAGCTTCAGGATATCCACGCGGTACTCCGGTCGGGAGTACTCCACCGCGTTCCGGATCACCAGGCCGGGCTTCTCCCGCGCGAAACCCGGCGTCCCGCTCGCGTGATTCAGAGAGTAGGAGACGACTTCGAGGAGGAACGGCAGCTCGTGTTCGGCGCACTCCTCCCCCACCCGCCGCACGATCTCCTGTTGGTGCTTGCGCGTCTCATCGCTCGCGTCCGGGTGGGCGTAGACGAGGAACTTGATCGCATCCGCGCCGGCCCGCTTCGCCTTTGCCACGCTCCACCCCTCAATGGTCCGGGACCGCCGCTCGTTCCCCTCCGGTCCCGCCTTCTCGTAGCCGGACTCTTCGTAAGCGAGGAGCACGGCGACGTTGCCGGGGATCGTGTGGCCGGAGTACGGATAGCCGTACTCCGGGTCAGTGAGGACCGCTGTCGCGTAAGGGGAGAGTGTTCGGGTGATGACCGCCTTCGTCTCGGCGAGATCGTCGTACGTGACGGCTTTCGCGTCCACTCCCATCGTCTTTGCGAGGGTGGCCGCCACCGATCCCCGCTGGTCCACCGCCATCATCTGAAAGCGTCCTACGGGGTCGGCGAGCATCTTCAGCTTTCTCAGTTTTCCGGCGGGGAGCGTAACGGGCATAGGAACCTCATGGATCTGATTAAAAGAGACGGGACGGGGCTGCAAGGAAGCAGGAGGAGGCGCATCCCTGTCGAACGAGAGCGGGATATGTCCGACTCCTCCGAGCTGCAAAAAGAACTCGAAACGCGGGACACCCCCATCTTCCCGGCGCATGCCCCCCGGCTGGAGCCGGTGCTCACCCTCCGGACCGGCTTGTTGTACGTCGTCATCATCGCCGTGCTGGCGTACTGGACGAGCTACTCCGAAGGGGTCGTCTCCGCGACCAGCTTCCACAGCCTCTCCCCGCCCATCAACATCACCGTGGTGCTGTTCCTGATGGCGGCGGCCATCGTACCGTTCCACTGGTGGATCAAGTCGAAGCACTGGGGCGCGCGGGTCGTGCTGTTCCTCCTGCTGGTGCCGGGCATCCGGGCGCTGTACGCACTCCTGTTGTTACTCGCCGGCAACGTGTTTCCTGCCGTCCGCGAGACGATTCCGGCAATGTCGATCCCGGTGTCGATCCTCGTTGCCCTGGCGCTCTTCTTCCCGCTGCTCTGGTCGCTGGAGCGTTCCACGCCCCTCAACACCCGCGAGATGATCGCGGTCTACTCCATGCTGATGGTGGGGACGCTCTGCACCGGGTACGCCGTGGTGCAGTTCCTCACCCCCACGCTCGTCTCGGCGCGGTACTTCAAGACCCCGGAGAACCGGTGGGAAGAGTTGTTCTTCCAGCATCTCCCCCCCTGGTTCGGGCTCTCGAAGTCGGCCCCCATCAAAGCCTTCTGGATCGGCGGGACGGACCAGGTCTTCTGGGAGCTCTGGCTGCGCCCGCTTTTCCTCTGGCTCGTATTCGCGCTGGTGGCGATGTGGGTGATGTTCTGCCTCTGCGCGCTGGTGCAGAAGCAGTGGATCGACTACGAGCGGCTGACCTTCCCCCTCGTCTTCATGCCGCTGGAGCTGGCCCGCACGGAAGAGGGCCACCACTGGGGGCCGCTCTATCGCAACCCGGTGCTCTGGATCGGGTTCGCGTTCCCCGTCGTGCTTCACCTCTTCAACGGCCTGAACTCGTATTACCCCGCCGTGCCCACTCTAAACTTCCGACACATCAATCTCACCCAGGGCATCCAGACCCCCCCATGGAACTCCATCGGCGGGCTGGACATCACGTTCTATCCCCTGCTCATCGGCTTCACCTATCTCCTCACGCTCGACCTGTCGTTCAGCGTCTGGTTCTTCTTCCTGCTGCGGAAGCTGGAGCCGGTCCTGGGGATGTCGCTCGGGTGGCACGAGATCCTGAGCCCGAGCAGCAAAGTCTTCCCCTTCACCGACCAGCAATCGACGGGCGCGTTCGCTGCCATCGCGGTGATGGCGCTCTGGACGGGCCGTCGTTCGTTCGCCGCGACGGTGCGGAACGCCTGGCGCCCCACCCAGGCCCGCGAGCCCGAAGCCCCGCTGACCGACCGCGAGATCGTGCTGGGGATCGTCGGCGGGATGATCTTCCTCTGCGGGTGGAGCTGGTACGCGGGCCTGGGAGTCGGCTGGGCCATCGGGTTCTTCGTGATCTTCTTCATCTGGTGCGTGACCCTGAGCCGCATCCGTGCGGAGGCGGGACTCGGCGGCCTGACGGGACCCCTCACGCCGCAGGAGACGCTGGTGATGTTCGCCGGGTCGCAGGCCATCGGGCCGCAGTCGCTTACGGTGCTGGCGTACTTCCGCTGGTTCACCACGGACCTCCGATCCCTGGCGAGCATCATGCCCGCGCAGCTGGAGGACATCCGGATGTCGCGGGCGGTCGGGCTCTCCACGCGGTCGCTGGCGTGGGCGGTGATGTTCGCCGCCTTCGTCGCGAGCGTCTTCGCGTTCATCATCTACATCCCGATCATCTACCGGTACGGCGGGGTGAACATGAACGGCCAGCGGTTCCTCGACGTGCCGGTGTTCCCTTTCCGCGAGTTGTCGTCCCTGATCTCCAGTCCCAAGCCGCCGGACTGGGTCACCTCCCTCGCGACGGCGTTCGGGTTCGTGTTCAGCGCCGTCTTGAGCGTGCTGCGGCTCCGGTTCGCGTGGTTTCCCTTCCACCCCATCGGGTACGCCGTGGGGTTCTCGCGCCGTACCATCGAGTGGATGTGGTTCAGCGTCTTTCTGGGGTGGCTCATCAAGCTGTTGATCCTGCGTTCCGGCGGCCTGGGAACCTACCGCCGGTTCCTGCCGCTGTTCCTGGGGTTCATCCTTGGCGAGTTCACGATGGGCGTGATCTACGGGATCGTGGGGACGGTGAACCCGGCGGCGCGGGGGTATCAGCTCTACCCCTAGCCTCCCATCGCGGGGCGAACGAACTCCTGGATGAAAGGTGAACTCCATTTCGTCGTACCTTCCTGTCCTTCCGAGCGTACGCGAGGGATCCGACTGTACATGAGAGAGTCTTACGTCCTCGGGGTCAGATTCCTCACTTCGTTCGGAATGACTCGGAATGACATGGTAGAGAGGCGGAAGGACTTGGAGGAGAGTGCCTCTGCTCGGACGGACAGGCGAGGGAGACCCAGCGTCAGTCCTGTTCATTTTAACGCCGGGCATGCACCTGGAACGTTTGTTGCCTGGATTACCGACCCCCCCCTTCCCGAGCTTTGAACTTCCGGAAAATAGAGGGGGGTAGCTCGCATCAGCAGATTGACTTTCAATTTTAGGTTATCCTATACTTTGGTAGCGGTTAACCTAAAATCGCGGGTGTTCCGTGCTTCCCTCCTCGTGGAAAGGAGATCCCGGACCGTGTCGCTCCCCCGTTCCTCCCCCTCTTTGCTCCTGACCGGCGCGCTCGCACTGCTCCTGATCGGGTCGGGCCTCTGGGCCTATGGCGCTCGTCCGCTTTCTCACCGCTCCGCCCCGCCCCTCAACGAGCAGGTGCTGGCGGATCCCCTCCTTTCCGGCGGGGCCGTCCGCGCTGAAGTCGAGCTGCTCCCCCCCGATGAACTCCCTCTCCTCAACGGTCAGGTGACCTCCCCCCAGGCGGCGCATGATGCCGCCGATGCCAAACTCTCCGTTCAGGTCCGCTTCACCGGGAGCGGCATCCTGGGGGCGCGGACCGGCGGGGAGAGCGTCCCCTACCTCCGGGTGCGGGCCACCGTCACACACGAATCCACCGGAGCCACGACCCCGATGCTGCTGCGGCCCACCGTCGGGCTGGAAGAGGGCTGGCATTACGCCTCGAACCTCGACCTCCCCGGCAATCCTGCGACGGACCGCTACCGCATTGTCGTCCGAATCGAGCCGCCCGCCGTCCTGCGAACGGAGCCGGATTTCCTCGTCACCGGCACCATCCTCGATTCGGCGGCGGAAATCGCGATCACCGGCGTTCAGTTGAACCTCCAGGCTCCCCCGGCGAAGGGCAGCTTCCCGGTGACGGTACGGGAGGGACTCACCTCATGATGCGCCTCCCTTCGATCCCTCCGCCGATTCACCGATCGATCCGCTTCCTCAGCCGGCATGGACAGACCCTCCTGAGCGGCGGCGTGCTGGCCGTCGGAGTGTTCCTTTTCGGGCTGGGATGCGGCGGCGGCAAGGACGGCGTGATCCCCACGCCCCCGACCACCACCACCGGCTCGCCGACGACCGCCACGACCACCACCGGCGGCAGCGTGGATTTCAACATCTTCCCCGAAAAGGTGCTCCTCACCGAGCGCACCTCGCGGGGAGCGGTGGAGATCACCCTCTCCGTCGCGCCGAACCGCCCCCTCTCGGTCATCCTCTTTCAGACGAACCCAACCCAGGCGCCGGAGCTGCACTTCGATGCGGACGCCCGGTACACCGGGTTCGGCCTGGGCGGGCGGTTCGCCGGGGAATTCGTGCCCTACCTCCGCATGAGCGTGGAGATCACGAACGAGAGCACGATGGAACGGACGGAAACCGAGCTGGTCCCGGCCATCGGGTTGAGCGACGGGCTCCACTACGCGCGGAACCTCCGGCTGCCCGGCCTGGCCGACGCCTACACCGTGCGGCTGAAAGTGCGCGGCCCAGAGCCTCTGGGCGCGGGCAGTGGGGAGACGGCGGTCCTCTACGGCAGCGACATGACCCCGGCGGGACTGAGCGGCACGGTGGTACAGCCCAACTTCTCCGCGACCTACACGGGCCGGCTGATCCCGGCTCAATTGGTTCCTCCGCCCGCGACGACCACGACCACGACGAACGGTACGCCCACCGTGACCACCACGACGGGACCCCCGCCGACCACCACCACGGGCGGAT
>JAHWJO010000190.1 GCA_019348365.1 Armatimonadota bacterium
CGCTGGCCGGAGCCCGCGGGGAGACGCGGCGGTCGCCCCCGCCCCCCCCTGCGGCCTGCCCCCCCCACCCCCTCCCCGATCACTGACCCCTGTCACTTTGCGTATTCCACCGAACGGATCTCCCGAATCACCGTGACTTTAATGTGGCCGGGGTACTGTAATTCCTCCTCGATCCGCTTGGCGGTCTCGCGGGCCAGGAGACACGCTTTGGCGTCATCCACTTCCTCGGGCTTGACCATCACCCGAATCTCCCGGCCCGCCTGAACCGCAAACGTTTTCTCGACGCCGGGGATGGATTTCCCGATGTCTTCCAGCTTCTTCAGGCGCTTGACGTAATTCTCCAGCACTTCCCGCCGCGCCCCGGGCCGTGCTGACGAGATCGCGTCGGCGCACTGCACGATGACCGCTTCCACCGTCTGCTGCTCGATATCGCCATGATGGGCTTCGACGGCGTGGATCACCTCCGGCGACTCCCCGTACCGCTTGCAGAGATCCACGCCGATATCGACATGCGGCCCTTCCACCTCGAAGTCGATGGCTTTTCCAAGGTCGTGCAGCAGCGCGGCGCGCTTGGCGACTCCGACGTTCGCGCCCAGCTCCGCCGCAATCGAGCCGGCGAGATGCGCCATCTCGATAGAGTGTTCGAGGATATTCTGCCCGAAGGAGGTGCGGAACCGCAATTTGCCCAGCACCTTCACCATTTCCGGGTGAAGGCCCGTCACTCCCGTCTCGAAGACGGCGCGCTCCCCGGCCTCCAGGATGAGCGCCTCCACCTCATCGCGGGCCTTGGTGATGCTCTCCTCGATACGCCCCGGATGGATGCGCCCGTCGCTGATGAGATTGGTGAGAGCCACCCGCGCGACCTCCCGCCGCACCGGATCGAACGCGGAGAGGACGACGCATTCCGGCGTGTCGTCGATGATCAGGTCCACTCCCGTGAGCGTCTCGAACGTGCGGATGTTGCGGCCTTCCCGCCCGATGATCCGTCCTTTCATATCGTCGGCGGGGAGCTGCACGGTGGAAACGGTCGATTCGGCGGTCTGATCCACCGCGCACCGCTGGATCGCGAGGGCCACGATCTTCCGGGCGCGTCGCTCCGATTCGCGCTGGATCTCCTCCTCGTTCTGCTTGATGCGCCGGGCCTTCTCGCGCTCCAGCTCGTCATCGAGCTGCCGGAGGAGCAGCTGCCGGCCTTCATCGACGGTCAGACTGGAAACGCGCTCCAGCTCGCGGCGCTGAGAGAGGACGAGTTCTTCCGCCTGGCGACGCAGGATTCCGATATCCTCCTCCTGGGATTCGATCTCGTGCTCCTTCTTTTCCAGATTTTCCAGCCGCCGCTCGAGGGCTTCTTCACGCCCGCGAATCCGGGTTTCGAGCGCGGCGAACTCCGCCTGGCGTTCTCGGTTCTCCTTTTCTATCTCCTGGCGAAGGCGCTGGGATTCCTCCTTCGCTTCCAGTAGCAGCTCTTTCCGACGGGCTTCGGTCTCCTTGCCGGCGCTCTCGTGAAGACGCCGGAGCTCCTCTTCCGCTGCCCGCAAAGCCGTCCTCGCCTTGAGCGTCTGGGAGTACCCGAAGAAGGCCAGGATCGCCGCAAGCGCAAAGACTACGACTGCGGCGGCAGTGGCGGGATCCATCTATATCAACCTTTCTCACCCAAGCGAATCGTTTTGGTCGTCTCGCGGGGCGAGCCGGGCGAAACAAGTTATGAGTTATGAGTTTTGAGTGATGAATCAACCCCCTGTGTCGTGAGGTATCCTAATGTAAAGTGCAGCTATCTCAATTCAAAATTCAGAACTCAAAATTCAAAATTCATCGAGCGGCTCATCCCCTCGCAGGAGTTCTTCGAGAGCGCCCAGGGCCTCCCGAATCACCTCCCAATTGTACCCCCGACGCTGCAGCATTCCAATTACGCGCCGCTGGCGGACCCGGGGGTCGTCGGACTTCTCCCGCTCCAGGTACTTCCGGGCCAGCCGCTGCGCCGCTTCCGACTCGTCTTCCGGCTGAAGCGATTCCAGCGCGGATTCCGCCGTCTCTCGCGAGACACCTTTCTGGCGCAGCTCCCACCGGAGCAGGGATTTCCCTCGCGGCTTGCTCTGCTGGCGGTTGCGGACCCAGCCTTCGGCGAAGGCGGTGTCGTCCAGCAGGCCCGCTGCCGTGAGATCCTCAGTCACTCTTTTGACGAGCGGCGGGGCAAACCCTTTTTGCCGGAGTCGGTTTTCGATCTCCGACAGCGAGCGAGAGCGGTAAGAGAGGAGGAGATAGGCCGCGTTGAAGGCCCGCTGGGTCTCTTCATCGCCGAGGAGGACGGCGAGATCCTCGGAAGAGAGGTCTTTGCCGACGTGCAGGCCGTTGTCGAAGACGACGCGCTCGGAGAGGCCGCACGCGAACCGCCCGTCCAGGTACAGGTTCATGCGGTCGGGGTGGCGCTTCTGGGGTTCGAGGGCGGTAATTCTCCCGCTAATCTGCTGCTGCTTCTTCAATCAGGTTGAATCTTACTCTCTGTTTATAGGGACTAACTCTCCAGATTTCAGAGTAAATCCACTTATGCGACTTCTTGTCTTTCCACTCTCAAACACACATTCTTTCAATTTATGTAAAACATCACCAAGCGAGTTAAAGTTAACTATTAATATCTTCCTTGTAACGCTTGAGAAGTGGTAACTAAAAAGCAACTCAGGAGGCAAAGGACTATATGGATATTTTAAAGGAAATAATTCACGCAATCGACTAATTAAATTTGGGCTCCTCTTTAGCAAATGTTCTTTGGCTTTTTCCGAATATTCATCTAATTGCAAACTCTGCTTCTGATATGACAAAAGCACTTGTTTTTCTTCAGCCACATCGGTTAATGACGAGGCGTTACGAAAATCTTCAAGTGTTAATCCTGACTTCATTAAGTATAAAGGAGCTGTTGTAACAAGCATAGGACAGATAAAGCTAATATATTGATCTTTATCGTTATAGGCACGAGCAATCTTCAATGCCTCATCAGATAAGAGATTTGGTAAACAGTATCGTAACTGGCTTAGACCTCTCGTTATCGTATTTGGATCAAAGCCGTTACTATTGAGCTCAATGCCTGATGCACAATAATCAAATGACGGCAGAGATTCGAAGAAAGGTTTTCGTTGGATTTGTTCAAACGAAAGATCATCAATAATACTGACGTAATTTTTCTCTGAGCTAATATACGGGAGAGGGTTAAAAACCCATCTGACGCTTGGATGATTGTATTTGCATTCAACAAGAATGTTTAGAGTACCCCAATGAAGACCGTTCTCTTCGAATTCTCTTCCAGCAAAGACATCAATTGAGAATTCCACTTCTCTCGCATCTTCATTTTTCCTTAAATAAGCATATTCTCCCCATGTATAATAACCTTGTACCAATAATTCATCTGATACAAGCATTTCAAGAGGTAAACTACTTTTTAACAGAAAGTCTTTCCATTTATTTTGTGTATTATCAATCATTTGAGTAACCTAAACATCACAGGACCGGGATGTAAATACCCGGTCCTGTGATGTCTCATAAGTGGCTTACTCTTCGTCGTCCTCATCGACGAGGCCGTTGCCGTTCGCGCCGGGGGCAATGGGGGCGATGGGGGCCTGCACGGTGCCCGTTTCAAGGCCCTGCCGGATGTTTCGCTCGATGGCGCCGGCGATCTCCGGGTTCGCGTCGAGGAAGTTCTTCGCGTTCTCGCGGCCCTGGTCGAGGCGCTGGTCGTTGTAGCTGAAGAACGCGCCCGCCTTGTTGATGATCCCCTGTTCCACGCCCACGTCGAGGATGCCGCCGGACTTGCTGATGCCGCCCTTGAACATCAGGTCGAACTCGGCGGTGCGGAACGGCGGGGCCACCTTGTTCTTCACCAGCTTCACCTTCGTGCGGTTGCCCATCACGTCCGTGCCGTTCTTGATCGCCTCGCCGCGCCGGACCTCCATCCGCACGCTGGACCAGAATTTCAGGGCGCGGCCGCCGGGGGTCGTCTCCGGGTTCCCGAACATCACGCCGATCTTCTCGCGGATCTGGTTGATGAAGATCGCGACGGTGTTGGACTTGGAGATCGTCCCGCCGAGCTTCCGGAGGGCCTGGGACATGAGGCGGGCCTGAATGCCGACGTGCGAATCGCCCATGTCGCCTTCGATCTCCGCCTTGGGCACGAGCGCGGCGACGGAGTCGAGGACGACGACATCCACCGCGTTGCTGCGAATGAGCGCGTCCATGATCTCCAGCGCCTCCTCGCCGGTGTCCGGCTGGGAGATGAGGAGGTTGTTCACGTCCACGCCGATGTTCGCCAGGTACGCGGGATCGATGGCGTGCTCGGCGTCGATGATGGCCGCCAGGCCGCCCAGCCGCTGGGCTTCGGCGCAGATGTGGGACGCGACCGTCGTCTTCCCGGAGGATTCCGGGCCGTAGATTTCGATGATGCGCCCGCGCGGCACGCCGCCGACGCCGAGGGCGATATCGAGCGCGAGAGAGCCGGTGGGAATGGAATCCACGTTCAGCTTCGTCGCTTCGCCCAGGCGCACCACGGTGCCCTTGCCAAACTGCCGCTCGATCTGGGAAATCGCCAGGTCAAGGGCTTTCGTCTTATCCGTACTCATGCGTCGTCACAGTTCCTTTTTCCGGCGAAGACCCTCCCCACCGGGACAAAATCCGATTATCTCAAAGCTTCAAGCCGCGTTAAATCGTCTACCGAACATCTGTTTTATTATAGCAGATTCAAGGCTCGCCCGCAACCGTTCACCGGCGGAAACGGATCCGGAATTCCAGAAAAATCACGCGTGAATTCTCTCCGATTCCGGAGTGGATCGGGCGCAAAAAATAGAAAATCGGGAGCGGAAAAGGTTCCTCACATGAGCTTCCTCTACGAAGCTCTTCTACGTCTATTCTCTCATTCCAACGGTGTCTCATTCCGCCCCCATCCCGAATCCTCCTGCCCGCGAGCGGACTGTTGAAGCTTTACGGAGGGGCAAATGAAAAAGAGGGATGAGCCTGAGCCCATCCCTCTTCGTTGATCGACCTGATCAGCGCGACTTCCGACCGTTACACCCTGCCATCCGCCGGGTCGCCATACGGATCTTCGCTGGCGGGACGAACGGCAAATCCCATCTCCTCCTCATCCGCCGGATCGCCGTACGGGTCTTCGCTGGAAGAGAGGATCGTCCGGCCCTCCAGAGTATCGGCGGGATCACCCAATGGATCCATGCTGGCCGGAAGGATTTCCTCTCCACGATACGAGTCGGCGGGATCGCCCAGCGGGTCCATGCTGGCGGGCAGCACTTCATGGCCGTTGAGTTGGTCAGCGGGGTCGCCGTAGGGATCTTCACTGGCGGGGCGTACCTCGTTCGCCGGATCCCGATTGTCGCCGGTGAGGAGATCCTTCACCGTTTGTAGAAGATGGTCCAGTCCCATTGGAACCTCCTGTAAAAATTGCAGGGGGCAACCTCGCCCGACTCGGCCTCCTACGGTCAAGCCGGGTGCGCTTCAAGCGCGGATGGGCATTCCCCTGTGAAGAAAAATCGGATCAGTAGCCCGACGGTCCGGGCACAGCATTGGAACCGGGGTAGGAGAATTCCCGCGCTCGGTTGCGGTAGATCTCTGCCTCCTGCTGGGGGACGTAAATCCCCTGCGAAGGGGGAGAGACCCAGTGGGCTTTCCCCTGGGCATCACGATAATAGACGCGCCCGTTTTTCGAGCGGTAATATTTTCCCTGCGGGCCGGTCCCCTGATTATTTTTATTCTTGTTGTACATGTATGCGAGAGCCGCTGCGCCGGCGAGAAGTACCAGCTTTTGCTTGGTGCTCAGGCCCGGTTTTTCTCGTTGCGGAGGCGGAGGGGCGTATTCATTGGAAGCTCCTCCGTACCGGCTCGTGGAGGTTGTTTGCTGGGATCTGGATGAACACCCTGCCAGAGTCAGAAACATGACCCCGGCGAGGAAGAGGGAAATCCATTGTTTGGGCATGGGACCTATTCGTCTCCCTGGATAAAGGCCAATCCTCCCGGTCAAAGGAAGTTCGACGAAGTGACGGGCTGACAGAGAAATGCTGATCGTCAATCTGACAGCCGACTTCGTTATACCCGAGCCCGGATGCCCCAACACGCTATTTGTGTACGGGTTATCCTCCCATACCGCCCATTCCGCCCGTTAAAGATTCGGCGGACATCGGCTCATCGATCCACCTGCCCATGTCTATTGCTGAACTTGTGCTGAACTTGAGTAACTCCTATCCCTATCCTTGCTACGCAATGTCCAGACTCACAATGTCTATCTAAATGAACAGACCAGAATAGACGCTTTCTCCACCGGGTATAAACCTCTTTGTGGATGATAAGAAGTTCATCGTAGAGGCTGATCTAATGTTTCACAAGGAGGAGTTCCATGGAAAGCGTTCAGGACCGTCTGTTACGATATCTGAATGACGCGTGGGCCTTTGAAAAATCCCTCATCCCTGCGCTCGAAACCAACGCGAACAAGGCCAATGACCCCACCGCTAAGGCGCTCTATCAAGAGCACGCCTCCGTCACTCATCAGCAGGAGGAGCTGCTGGAAGCGCGTATCCGCGCCCTCGGGGGAGAGCTGAACCGGGCGAAAAGCTTTATGGACCAGATGGCGAACACCCTTTCCGGCTTCATGAACATCTTCCACGACGAGTACGACCAGACCACGCAGGATTTGATCAAATCCTATGCGATTGAACATTTCGAGATGGGAATGTATCAATCCCTGGAGTCGTTCGCCACCGCCATCGGCGATACTGAAACGGCGCAGCTCGCCCGAAGCATCTTCGAGCAGGAGAAGGAAACGGCGGAGCGCGTCTGGTCGCAGATCGGACCGGCTGCCGCTCGCGCTCTCCAGGCCACCGGCTAAATCGAAGCATACGGAACTCGGAGATGCTGACGAGACCATCCGTCGTCTCTACCGTTCGGCTTGCCTTCCTTAACGCTTCAGGAGAGTCTGTCTCCTGAAGCGTTTCTTCATCCGCCGGGGGATAGAGGCGGATCGCTGTAAGGCACGCGAATCAATACAACGGCCTGAGGGTCCTGGTACACAGCCGTCCAGGCGGGGTCCTGCATCAAGGCCCTGACGTACGGCATTCGGTGTTCGGCGAGGACGACTCGGATTCGGTGCTTCTCCAGTACCTCTTTCCAGCCGGGATGCATCCGATGAATCGCCACAAAATCGTCGAACACGCTCTTTCGGTAATAGACCTCCGCGCGCCCGTCGATGAAGACCGGCGCCTGCGGCAGATGCCAGATGAGATACCCTCCCCAGCGGTACTCGTTGAAGAGAGGGCCGGGCAGGGGATACCGCTTCAGGAACTCGACGGCTTCCACCGGAAGGTCGTGTAAGCCCGCCTGCGAAGCGAAGAGCGAATGAGAAGACGGCCAGTGGCGTGCGGCGCCGGAAATCGGTATTAGAGAAAACAGGCACGCTCCCGCGCCGATCCAGGGGAAGGGGATCCGAAGCGGCCATCTCCACCGCTCCAGGACCTCCCAGCCCCTCCCGACCAGAACCGGGCAGGCTGCCAGCGCGAACAGGGGAATGTTCCGCTTATACACCATCGCCAACGCCAGCAGCAGGCCCAGCAGCAGGTAGTCACGGTACGGAGGACGGGGGCCGCTCAGGATCAGCGCCGCGATGAGCGCGTAGCAGAGGACGGCGAACGGGTACAGGCCGCTGGCGTGAAAATTTGGGGATTGCCACTCGGTGATGAAGTCCGTCACGATGGGATGCCCGATGACTTTCCCCGGATAACTCCAGAAGGCCAAGCCATGCGGCGTGAGGAGCGTCGCAAAGAGGACCAGCGCCGTCATGCCGCCCAGCCACCCCGTCCAGATCCAGTCCGCCGTCTCTCCATGTTTTCCTGTGGGACGAAGGATCTCTGCGCGAACGTTATCCAGCACGCTCCCCGCCACCTCGATGAACAGCAGCGCGGGAGCCAGGAGGGCTCCGGCGTGCAGATTGGCCCACACTGCCGTCAGCGGGACCATCGGGGTGAACCAGGCCGGATTCCTTTCTCTCCTCGCGCCCGCCAGCAACGCGAGAAACACGGGAAACAGCGCGTAGGTGAAGAGCTGGGGCCGCAGCGCCAGCCAGGGACGGATCACGTAGACCGCCAGTATCGCCCCCATCATCGCGATCAGGAGCGGCGCCCCCCTCTTCTGCCCGGCGGCGGCGACCCCGTTCCTCGCCACGCCGATCCGCGCGACTTTCAGCGAGG
>JAHWJO010000191.1 GCA_019348365.1 Armatimonadota bacterium
GCGTAAGTCCTATAAAAGTGAAAAATCGCGAACGCTGAAGCCGTGCGGTGGCAAACGGGGACGGGAAGCCCTCCCTATGAATCCGGAGACTCGCTCCTCGCCTGCTCCAGCTCCTCCGGCGTGAGGAACGGGATGCCCTCCGCTATGATCCGGTGGAGCCGCTGGACGAGTTCGACCGCTTCCTTCGCATCGGCCAACGTGACGGCTCGCGTGTGGGTTCGCTCGAAGGCCTCATCCAGCAATCGAGCGCGCCGGAGGTACTCGGGGTTCATCCGCAGCCGGAAGAAGTCCGCCGAAACGTCGTATCCGGCGTCGCCCAGCGCCTCCACGAGCCGGCCCCACCGCTCGACGTACCAGCCGGAATCGCGACCCGCCAGGTCCATCCCCAGCGCCCCGTCGATCTTCCCTTCCTCCACCAGCGCCCCCCACCAGTCGAGGGAGTAGTCCCACTCGCCCACGGCGCGGCCCAGCTCCCAGAGGCGGGGGGTCCGGTCCTCCCACCAGAGCGAGTGCGCGCCGATGAACTCCAACTCCTCCGGGTCCGCCTTCCCCGACCGCCGGATGGCCTCCAGCGCGGGCGCGTAGACCCGTTCCAGGAACAGGTCGAGGAATGACCGCGCGGCCCGGTACGACTCCGCCATCTCCTCCGGGGAGGGCAGGAGGAGGGCGTGCAACCGGCTCAGGGTCGGGGCGAACTCCGCAAGACCCAGTCGCTCCGCTGCCGCTACGGGGACTTTGAGGGAGGTGATCTGCCGCAGCACCATGCCCAGCGCCTGCGCGAGCTTGCCCGCCCGCTCTGCCGCGCGACTCCTCTCCCCCGATTCCAGGAGTTCTTCCGGCTCGGGCAGCTTCTTCTGGGTCAGGTAATGGAAGAAGGCGCTCGCGGTGAACCGCGACAGGCGCTCGTAGGGAAGAGCGGTCTGAAGCGATTCTTTGATCCGCGTGACCTCGCCCGTGGGATCGTAGAGGACCGTCTCCGGCCCGCCCAGCAGCAGCGATTCCATCAGGTAGCCGGAGATTTCCGTCCCTTCGTGGAGGCCATGCGGGGTCCGCTCGGGAAGGGTCCGCAGCGAGTCCCACCGCTCGATCAGAAGGTCCATCCGCGCGCCGTACGTCATCCGGTGCTCGACCCAGTACTCCGTCACGGGCGCGTCGCAGATCACGGCGATGTCGATATCGGAGAAGCGGGTCAGCCCGCCTCGCGCCAGCGACCCGTAGACGACCAGCCCCGCCACATTCGGGCGTAGCGTGAGCACCTCAACGTAGGACCGGTCGATCCTCCACAGTCTCTTGCGCGTCTCCTGAAGCTCGTCCACTGTTCTCTCCCGAGGGTGACGGACTGTTTCGCGCACCCCTTTGGAAAGCGTTGGAGGAGTGGGGCAGGGGGCGGATGCATGGCCTGCTAGCGGAGTTTACTCCACCGCGAGGATGCGTTTCAAGACGAGGACTGCATCCTCCACGTCCGCTCTTCCGTTCCGGTTCAGGTCCGCCGCCTGAAGCTGCGCCGGATTCGGCGACTGATGTCCCACCACGAATTGAAGGAGCAGCACCGCATCGGCGATGTCGAGGTTCCCATCGCCGTTCACCTCTCCGGTGGCCGACGCGGCGGGCAGCACGAACAGCGTGATGCTTTGCGGGGGGAGCGTCGCGCTGAATCCGCTGCTGGATACGCTCACGTCCGGCAGTTGCTGAATGGCATTGGCGGACGTGAGTCGCCATGCCTGCGCCGTAGCGGCGGCGTTGTAATTCGAGAGGTTCACCGGCAGCGGCGTCGATCCCGCCAGCGCCTTGTGAATGACCATGAGGGTCAACGCCCCGTCCGTGCGGCGCGTGGCGGCGAACGCGGAGAGCGTGTCGGGATTCGAGCCACTTGCCGCCACGCTCACGTCCCCGAAGGTCGATTTCCTGCCGTCGTAGTTGCGGTACATCTTAATGGCCTTGTAGGTGGGGGTGGAGGCGGCGGGGAGGTCCCAGAGCGTCGCGAGGTCCAGCCCCTCCCGCCCGAAAATCCCGAGCAGGTCGGCCTGGGCCGTCGCGCCGTTGATGTGGTGCGTGGCCCCCCAGTTGTACTCCGTCAGGCCGACGGGAGTGCCGGGGTAGTGGGCGTTCACCCAGCCTTTCAGGCGGGGGATGAGCTTCACTTGCGTGCCGATCCAGCTTTCGTCGGTGTAACGGAGGTCCCACAGCGACCGCGTGGAGCGGTTCCGCCGCCGCTGCATCAGTTCGGAGGTGTCGTTCGAGAACTCGCCCCCCTGAGGGTAGTAATGGACGGTGAAGAGATCGAGGAGCCGGGTACCGGTCGCGTCGTGGTGCTTCTTCAATTCCGAGAGCAGCCAGGGCAGGTACTCCTTCCCGCCGTGCGCCGCGCGGTCGGGGAGGTGGCTCCAGCCGTACCGGCTCCCCCACTGCTGGTCGTAGCCGCTGAAGAGATAGCCGCTCCAGCCCCACTCCTCCGGCCCGGCGACAACGGCGGTGGGGTCCACCGCCTTGATTTTGGCGGCGGTGTCGAGGATCTTGTCCCGGACCTCCTCCATCTTCGCCCCTTCGGGGTGAACGTCACGGTGGGTGCTGTGCCAGATGCTCGGCTCGTTATCGAGGATATAGTACTTCAGGCCGCCCTCGGCGGCGCGGCCCCACTTCCCGACAAGGTGATGCACCCACTCCTGCATGAACGTCGAATCGGCGGGGACGTTCGCATCGTGGGGATCGTTGCCGGTGACCGGCTGGCCGGTGCTTTTCAGGATACCGTTCCCCGCGTCGGGAAACCACTGGGCATCGTTGCCCGTCTGCGCGCCGTATTTCTTGATGGAGAAGCTTGCAAGTTTGCCCCGGTTCGGCCCCAGCTTTGCCACCCACCCGACCATCGGGATCGTGAGCATGGCGTCCGCGCCGCCCGCCCGGCTCCGGGTGATGAAGGTGTCGCCGCGCTCGCCGGGGGTGGGACTCGGCTCGGCGATGCTCTGGAAGTACCAGTCCTGGCCCCGGTTGTCGGCGTTCAGCTTCCAGTTGTAGCGGGAGGTGTGGTTCCCGCCGTTCCGGTTGAGGAAGACGTTCAAGTCCGCGAGCTGGGCCGTCGTCGCGTGGTTCACGCCGTAGATTCGGGGATCGATGGGGCGGCGGTCCCGGGCCGCATCCACGAGGAGGGTGACCGCCGGATTCTGCGCGGACACGGGAGAGGCGTTCAGGAAGAGCATTCCGCAGAGGGCCGCATGGATCCAGCGGAATCGGTTGGTGAGTTTCGTTAACATAAAGGCTACTGTGGGCTCATGGAGATGGGAGAGAGGGAAAGGCTCTCTCCATTATTCCTTATCCAGTCGTCCCGTCGTACTGGTCGTACTGCATGGGAAGCCGATCCGGATGCATCTACAGGGTAACGCCCTCCGGCGTCAGGCGGGAAGGGAGGCGGTTCATGAGGAAAGGGTTTTCTCCCTCCATCATAGAAAAAAGAAACGGACACCTCTCTCGCGCGGGCCGGAGCGAGCTATCGTACCGGCAGAGGCGCTGCCTTTGATAGGGGACGCATGGATTCGTACATCCCATACCGCTTGCGGCGGAGAGGGAGCGAGTCGGAATCGGGCCGCTCTTGAGCGGGCGTGGCTGCTATCATAATAAGGGCTGTGATGACCGGCATTCCTCCGGAGAATACGACCGGTTCCCGGATTTCTAACGACTTTTCAGAAAGGGACGCGATGCAAAAGAGTACTGCGAGAAAAGAATCGGTATGGGCCGTTCTCGCTCTCTGTATCCTCACCGTCTTCGGGCTGCTGGCCGGATGCGGCGGGGGGGGAGGGGGCAATAACGGAGGCATCACCAACCCCTACTGGGGCGTTTACGGCGACACGTTCGAAGTTTCCGCCGATACCACCGGCACGCTCTCGATGACGGTGCAGCCGAGCAGCACGCAGGCGACGGCCACTCTCGTCCTCTCCAACGCCAGCGGCTTCCAGAACGTCACGTTCAACGGGAACGTCAACCGGGAGACCGGGCGATTTTCGTTCAACCGGGCGACCATTCTCATGCCCGGCAACAACGTCGCTTACTCGGTGGACCTCGAAGGGCAGCTCACGCGCGGCGGCAACGGCACGTACGAGCTGGTCTTCTCCAGCCCCAACTTCGGCGTCTTCCGCGTTGAAGACGTGCTGACCCGCGACGCGACCTCCACCACGACCGGCATCACGACGACCGGCCCCACGGTGACCACGGGACCCACCACGACGACCGGCCCCACCACCACTGCCGGTCCCACGACGACCGGCAATCCGAACTGCGCCGGCGGGGTCTTCACCGGCTCCCTCACCAACGCGGCGGGCACGAACGCCAGCCTCGGCTCATTCGAGATCTCCAAGGCAAACGGGTTCCTCGGCACTGCGAACGATGGGAATTACATCGTCAGCGCCGCTGCCGTCACCTGTCCGGTGAACGTGAACAGCGTGAACCGGAGCGTCTCGGTCGCCATCGCCAACCGCACGGTGATCCAGCCCGGCCAGTCGTTCCCCGTCGGGCTCTCCGAAGATCGGGATTCCAACTCGCTCATGACCTACACCGAGCGGACCTACGCCAGCAACGGCCAGATGACCTCCTCCCGGACGTGGATCGCCAACAACGGAACCATCATCGTCGATACGATCTCCGGCAGCACCTTCACCTTCCGTATCGTGGGGGCATCGATGTTTCCGTCCACGCAGGGGACGGTGGGCGGGATCGTGCCGACGGGGAGCTTCACCCTGAACGTAACCGGCCAGGTACAGAACGCCGTCCCGCCCCCCGCGTAAGCGGAGGTACCAAGAGTACGAAGCATAATCGTGAAGCCGCTCTTTTTTCAGGGGCGGCTTCACTGCATCCGGAATCCCCTTTTTAATTCGAGGATCGGTTCTCGCCTATAATGAGGGTACCGGCGTTTCACCCGCCCGCAAGACGGGGATTCGTGCCGGGTCTCTGCTGCACGCTGATTTTCAGGGGAGCCGCCCGTGTCCAACGTGTCCGACCCCCATCGCTTCCACGTCGCCCTCGAGATGTTCGACCGCGCCCATCGCGAGGACCCCCACACCGAGACCGTCGCGGGGGAGGAGGTCCCCGGCGAGCTCCTCTACGCCCGGCGCATGACCCGGTGGCTGGACCGCCTCGCTCCGGACGCGTCGGAGCCGCTGCGCCTGGCGGCCCGCAGCCAGCACCTCGAACGGTGGCGCATCCCCCGCAGCGATTACCCGATGGACCGTCGCGGGTACCTCCGGTGGCGCACGGATCTGAAGAAGCTCCACGCCGAGCGGGCGGGCGAGATCCTCCGCGAATCCGGTTACGACGAGGAGACGATCCGGCGCGTGGCGATGCTCCTCCGCAAGGACCGCCTGAGCGATGACCCCGAAACGCAGCTTTTGGAAGACGTGATCTGCCTCGTGTTTCTGGAGAGTTACTTCTCGGAGTTCGCCCGCAAGCACGACGAGGAGAAGCTCATCTCCATCCTGAAAAAGACCTGGAAGAAGATGACCCCGCGCGGCCATGCCGCCGCCCTCGATCTGCTTGAAGGCCTCCCGCCGGAGGATACCGCGCTCATCCGAAAGGCACTCACAGAAGGTGAATGACGGGATCCTATTAAACTATCCCTCTCCTGACCGACAGCATACAGCCGTCCTGAAGAACATCGGAGAGATCCGCTTCGGGCCTTCCTATTATTCACTGCGGCTGGATCGTATAGATTTCGGCACGAGAATCTTTGGAAACTCGGCGCTCTGGTCTTCCGATTCCCGCTTTCTTGCCGTACAGGAGTGGCTGACAATTGATGAAGCGGAAGGACCGCAGACGCAACTCCTCCTTATAGATTGGCTCCATCATACGGAATGCGCGGTTTCCTGGGCCATTCAGGGATTTATCGAGCCCAAGCGGTTCGAGGGCAATACTTTAATCTATACAAAAATGTATCTTGCTCGTGGAATTACAGGTGAATTCGAGATAGATTTCTTGGAACTGGACCGATGGATGCAGCTTAAGGCGGGAGAATCATCTGATTATGAGAGTGAAAGAGGATAAAGAGAGCGGAGTCTTCTTCCACGAAGAGCAGCGGTTCCGGCAGCCGTGGCTCTGGGCGCTGCTGGTCGGGGCCGGAGCGATGCAGGTCGGCGTATTCGGCTACGGGATCGTGCAGCAGATCGTCTACGGGCGGCCCTGGGGCAACCGGCCCATGACTGACACCCTGCTGCTCGTGGTGGGCGCGGGCGTCCTCTTTATGACGGCGGGCTTGCTCCTGCTGTTCTACACCGTGCGCCTGGTGACGGAGGTGCGGGAGGACGGCCTGTACGTCCGTTTCTTTCCTTTCCACCTGCGGCCCAACAAGGCCGCTCCCGAGGACCTGCTGCGCTGGGAAGCCGTGACCTACAGCCCTTTGCGGGAGTACGGCGGCTGGGGCATCCGGTACGGGCGGAACGGCAAAGCGTACAACGTGAGTGGGAACCGGGGCGTGCAGCTGGAGTTCCGGGACGGCAGGCGGATCCTGATCGGCTCCCAGCGCCCGGAGGAGTTGGCGGCGGCGTTGGATCGGATCACTCGGCGTTAGATTTTCCTCCTGTTAACATCATTCAGGAGAAGACATTTCAGAGGTCATTTGTCGTATTCTCTCCGTGAGTTCATCACGAGGCCCTGGCACTTCGTAACCATTCGGCACAGGGCCATCCCACAGACCAGATACGATAAAGGCATCATCTAAAGAAGAGAACCATTGGGCATCCATGCCCAAAGAGTCGCTTGGATGCAATGCTCCCCAGGGAGATTCTGGTCCAAAGCCATATTCGCAGAAAACCAAGACAACACTTCGACCCGGAGCGTTAGAGACGACCCAGCAGGGGAATTGTTCTCCCTCATGTCCGTAGTTCCAATCCCGATATTCGAGGGACGGATTGACCCGGACAGAGCGGAGAGCTTCGCGACGTTGAGTGTCAATAATATGAGACAATTCCTCTTCAATAAGTTGCTTTAACTGAGCAGAAGTCAGCATGAAGAGTCTCTTTCTCCCTACCTTTATCAGGTTTACATAATGTCGATTATCGGACATTCAAGGCAGGTATCCAGAGGGGCTGCACTCAGACTCAGAAGAACGCCCTCCCCCGATTCCCTGCCTTGCAGCGCGAATCCCTACAATCTCCTTTGAGGAGGACTTCGGACGCTAGGAGGGTCTGCCCTGAAGGCGCACCACGCTGCCGCCAGGCATCTCCACCCGCAGCGTCCCCTCGCGGGCAGTCAGCGTTCGGGGAGCGGAAAGCCGGACGACCTCCGGTTTCTCGAAGGTGTTGTGCGCGTGGATGTCGTCGGCGCGGAGGTCCACCGCTTCCACCTCGCCCCAGTTCGCGCGATACAGCTCCACCTCCAGCTCGATGGTGTCCGTCGGATGGGTGTTGACGGCGGTCACGCACACCCGCCCGTCTTTGACCGAGGCCGAGCCGTGGACCCCCCGCAGCACGAACGGATCGCTGCGGTCCAGGTAGCTCTTCCGGCAGAACTCCGCCGCCGCGCCGCCGTCGGAGACCGCTTCCGCATAGGTCTCGAATCGGACGGCCTGCGCGCCCTTGTGCGGCTGGTACAGGTCGAAGACGTGATAGGTGGGGGTTTTGATGCACCGGTCCTCCTCCACCAGCAGCACGGCCTGGAGGACGTTGATGAGTTGGGCGATGTTCATCATGTGGAGCTTGTCGGCGTGGCGATGGAACACGTCGAGGGAGAGGGCCGCGACGCAGGCGTCCCGCATCGTGTTCTGCTGGTAAAGGCCGCCGGAGGGCTTCCCCTTCTCGACCGGGTGCCACGCGCCCCACTCGTCGAAGATGAGCTTGATCTTTCGTTCCGGGTCGTACTCATCCATGATCGAGCGGACTCCGGTGATCACCCCTTCGATGGCGTAGGCTTTCGCCAGCAGCTCCAGCCACTGCTCGTTCGTGTACTCCGTCGCGGTCCCCGCCGTCCCGCAGTAGAAGTGGCAGGCGAATCCCTGCACCCGGCCCATGCGGTTCCAGTAGTTGTTCTTCATGTGCTCGAAGAAGCGTCGGGTCCAGCCCCAGTCGGCCCCGTTCTGGCCGCAGGCAACGGCCTCGACCTTCGTGCCGGAGTAGCTGGAGACGAAGCTGCGATAGCGGCAGAACTCTTCGGCGTACTGCTCCGGGCTCATGTCGCCGCCGCAGCCCCAGTTCTCGTTGCCCACCCCCCAGTACCGCACCCGGAACGGCTC
>JAHWJO010000657.1 GCA_019348365.1 Armatimonadota bacterium
CATGCCCCTGATCTGGAAAGAGATGGAGCGCTGCCGATCTTTCCTCAACTACCCGCAGGCGGTCCGAAGCTGGAGCGCTGCCCTACCTGTTCCAGGAGCTTAGAATCATGTTGACCTTACTGTCCAAAACCCTGAGCGTGTCCATCGACTGCCCTCCCGGCATGGCCTACGACTTCCTCTCGAACCCGGAGAACCTGCCCCGATGGGCAGCGGGACTCTGCCTTTCTATTGCATCCTCGGGCGACGATTGGATCGTGACAACGCCCCAGGGTCCAATGACTATCCGATTCTCCGAACGGAACGGCTTCGGAGTACTCGACCACACCGTCAGTCCCGCGCCGGGCGCCGAGGTCTATGTACCGATGCGCGTAGTCCCTAACGGGACGGGCTGCGAGCTGACCTTCACCCTTTTCCGGATGCCCGGCATGAGCGAAGCGCAATTCGCGGAAGATGCGGGGATTGTCCATCGGGACCTGAATCGCGTGAAAACGATCCTGGAAGCGATGGGCTCAGTTGAAACCTACGGAGAGGCGTGAGAGGCGCAACAGGCCTAAGAGAAGCATCCTTGCTTGCTGTCTCCGCCGGGCAGGTCCGTAGCAGACTTGGGCATCTCTAAATGGCTGACATCGGAGGGCCTCCCCTGCTCTCCTATGGATCATTGGGCATGAGGAGAATATCGATTGAAGAGAGATGAGCGCCCGCAAAGCGGGTAGTAAGCGGAGGCCGGCGCAGGCTGACACGGGTCTGAAGGGAAATTGTGGACGCCTAGCAGAGAATGTTAAGTAGGACGTTGATGTGAGTGAGCAGATTGTGACGCGCCGGGCTGAACACCGCCGCTGAGGGCCTTCGGCCCACTGCCCGCGAAGGTGGGCAGGCACCGGTCCCTTCATTTTTTACACTTCAACGACCTGCATAGAGGAGTTTGGCCCCACCGCTCATGGCGCATTTCTTTGCTCATCGGCTCTTACTTGTTGACGTGCCAGAGATTCCGTCCCACCTTGGGGCGATCCGGCTCACGCGGGGCGGGTGTCATGGCTTTAACGTGCCCGTCAACGAACAGGTAATTATTTTGCGATCCATGCCAGGCTTCATGGGCCCGGTGGTACCCCGCGCGGGGGACGCGCCAGTACCCTCGCGCATGGGTCCAGTCGCCGTCCCGGTAGACGTATCCCCGCCCGGTATTGGCGTTCTCAGTGATATTTTGCGTGCCTTCAAAGAGGAGAATCGTGTCGGCAGGAGCGGGAATGCCGGAGAGGCCCAGCCCCTCCCGTATGCGGATCGCCTGGGTGTAGGGCTCTACATCCGGCGGATCACGTAGGAAGGTGTTCATGGTGTAGGAGCGGGGCTCCCACTGGCTGTTCCACTCTTCCAGCTCCGGGCACGCCCACACCGACCCCGCCCCGGTCCGGTTCCGGAGATAAGAATCCAGGCCGCGAAACCGGCCCTGATCCCAGTAATTCCGCTCGCCGTAGAGGCCGCCCGGAGCGGGCAGCACGCCGTCCCAGTCGTCCACGTACAGGCCGAACGCGCGACCCAGCTGCTGAAGGTTGGACTGGCACGCGGCTTGGCGGGCGCGTCGGCGACCCTGGAAGAGCAGCGGGAAGATCAGCGCCGCGAGGAGCGCCACGATGGCGACGACGACCAACAGCTCGACGAGCGTGAAACCCCGCCGGGTTTTCATGGACGGCGTCGGATGGGAGAGAGGAGGTCGCATGGCCGTAAGATCCGCAATCCGGGCTGAGAAGCTGCGAGAGATCTGCAACAACGTACGAGCTTACGGTCTTCACTTTGACGGCCTGATCGGTTTCCCCTTCCCGACCTCCGGCTTTTCACCCATTTATAGGAGAAGGTTGGAGGTTAAGCCGCCTCGGTTGCGGTCAGATGAGGCATCTCGCGGCGGCGGTGGATCAACTCTTCGATCAACCGGTCGTAGGCATCGCGGTCCAGAGGAAGCTTCACGGATTGCCCCGTCAGCCCGGAAAAGATCATCGCATTCGTCAGCTCCAGCGCCCGCCGCCCGTGCTCGCCGGAGACGAACGGGGGACGGTCCTGCCGGACGGCCTCCACGAAGTCACGGATCATGAAGCGGTGGCCGCCCTCCTCTTCCGGCATCTCCAGATCGTCCCATACGACTTCGTTCTTCTTGTCCGAGGGATCGGTCTGGCCTTGGATGAAGCCGAGGACGCTCACCTTCGGCCGTCCGATCCGGGGCGTGCCGTCCAGGACGAGAGTCCCCCGGTCGCCGGCGATCACGCGCGAGGCCATGCCCGGCTGACTGACGAGATCGACCTGCACGCTGGCGATGGCTCCGTTGTCGAATCGGAT
>JAHWJO010000192.1 GCA_019348365.1 Armatimonadota bacterium
GCAGGCCGATCCATTCGACTACGCTCAGGACATGCTTTGTGCCGTTGTAGCCGCGGTTTGAATCGCCGGGGCAGTGCAATGTAATTATCCTGACCCAGCAGAGTCGCGCATTTACAGTGGAGGGCTCATTTTCCCGGCGCAAGCGAAAGAGGGAGAGGCTTCCTTTTGGTCATCCCTCCCTCTCCGACTGCTGATCTCAGCGCGGTGAACGGGCGCTAGGATCGCCGGGCGCTTCCGGATCGCCCCGTACCCTCGTACGACACGCGCCAGACCGTCCCCGAACCGTCATCCGTCACCATCAGGGAGCCGTCTTTCCCCGTGGTCACGCCCACCGGCCGCCCCCACACGTTGCCCTCCGGAGTCACGAACCCGGTCATGAAGTCCTCGTACACGCCGGTCGCCCGGCCGTCCCTCAGCGGGATGCGGATCACCTTGTACCCCGTGCGGAACTCGCGGTTCCAGGAACCGTGCTCGGCGGCGAAAATGTCGTTCCGGTATTCGCGGGGGAACTTGTTTCCGGTGTAGAAGGCGAGGTCCAGCGAGGCGGAGTGCGCCTGGATCAGCACGTCGGGGATGATGACCTTGTCCCGCAGCTCCGGGCGCTGGCCCTTGTAGCGGGGATCCCAGTTCGGGCCGATGTAGTACCAGGGCCAGCCGTAGAAGCCGCCTTCCTTGACGCGGGTGACGTACTCGAACGGGAGGTTGTCCCCGAGGCCGTCCCGCTCGTTGACGCTCGTCCAGAGGTCGCCGGTCGCGGGATGGATGGCGATCCCCACCGGGTTGCGGATGCCCGTCGCGTAGAGGCGGTAGCCGCTGCCGTCCGGGTTATACTCGTGGATGGCGGCGCGCTCGGGGATCTCCTCGTCGTTATTCGACCGGGAGCCGATGGAGACGAACATCTTCTTCCCGTCTTTTGAGAAGACGATGTCGCGGGTCCAGTGGCCGCCGCCGGTGAGCCGCCCACCTTCCGGCAGGCTGGCGACGATCTTCTCCGGGGGGGCTTCGGTCTTGGTCTGCCCGTTCTTGTACGGGAACCGGACGACGGTATCCGTGTTGGCGATGTAGATCCATCTCGGGTTTCGGCCCACGGGGTAAAAGGCGATGCCGAACGGGCGGTTCAGTCCGGTGGCGAACACGGTATTCACCTCCGGCTTGCCGTCGCCGTTCGTGTCACGGAGGAGGCGGATCCGGTTGGCGCGGCTCTCCGACACGAACAGGTCGCCGTTGGGGGCGGTGACGATGACGCGCGGCTCGACGAGATCGGTGGCGAACACGTCCACCTTGAATCCCGCCGGGACCTTCGGCCACGCGCCTTCGGGCCGGTCCACCAAACGCGGGCCGTTGTTGAACGAGGGGGTGGCGTTCGGCGCGGGGAGGTCCGACGCCCGGATATGGCGGCGCACGCCGGGCGCGTCCTCCCGCCAGTCCCCGAACGCCTCTCGCCCGACGCGGAGGGGGGCTTCCTTCGTCCCGGTGGCGGCGGCTTTCGCTGGGGCGGCCTCTTTCGCCGTTCCCTCGGCGGCAGGGGACTTAGCCTGGGCGCATCCCCCGGCAAGGGTGAGCAGCAGGGCAAACCCTGCGCCAACCGACAGCAGCTCTTTCGCGTAACCAGGGTTCTTCAAAGGATGTTTCAAAGGAGAGATCATATTTGATTTCATTCTTTCACATGGGGGTTTATGTCCAGGAGATGAGTTTCTCTCCCTCAGACTTCAGTGCGCTTAGAAGCGGTCTTCCTGATCGATGCACCTTCGATCAGGAAGGGAGCAACTGCCTTCAATTTATGACGCATTCACCCGGTAAAGGTCGCTCTATTTCTCCTCTTCGGAGAGGATCGCTTCGATCTGCTCGCGCTCCTCGGGAGAGAGCGTCACCTCCGAGGCGGCGGCGTTCTCCGCCACCTGCTCCGGCTTCGTTGCGCCGACGATGCACGAGGTCATCTCCGGGTGGGAGAGGATCCACGCCAGGGCGAGTTGGGAAAGCTTGATCCCTTTAGATTGGGCCATGTCGCCGAGTTTCCGGATGATCGGCAGGCGTTTCTCCAACTGCTTCGCCAGGTTCTCATTGCTCTCGGCTCGGCTGCCCTCCGGCACCTCCCCGCCCAGGTACTTATCCGTCAACAACCCCTGCGCGAGCGGCGAGTAGGCGATGATCCCCATCCCCTCTTTCGCGCACCGGGGCAACTGGCTGCCCTCGATGTCGCGGCGGAACATATTATATGGAGGCTGAAGGCAGGTGAACCGCTCCCAGTTCCTGCGGTCGGCGATGCCGCTGGCTTCGGCGATCATCTCGGCGGAGAAGTTGGAGCAGCCGATGTAGAGGACTTTCCCCTGCCGGACGAGATCGTTCAGGATCCCCATCGTCTCTTCGAGCGGGGTTTCGGGATCCGGCCAGTGGATCTGGTACAGGTCGATGTAATCGGTGCCGAGCCGCTTCAGGCTGGCGTCACAGGCATCTTTGATGCGCTTGCGGTGCGCGCCCTGCCCGTTCGGGTCGTCCGCCATCTTGCTGCGGCCCTTGGTCGCGATGACGAGCTTCGAGCGGTCCCGGCCCTTCAGCCACCGGCCCAAAACTTCTTCCGCCTTGCCCCGCTCGTACACGTCCGCCGTATCGAACAGGTTGATGCCCTGATCCAAGGCCGCGTCCAAAACCGCAAAGGCGGCGTCCTCATCGATCTTGCCCCCAAAGTTGATCCATGTGCCCAGCGAGATCTCCGAGACTTTCAGGCCCGTGCGGCCCATCCGACGATAATTCACGAGGAATCTCCTTTCACAACCGGGTTCGGCGCGCCGAACCGCACCCCCACTTTAACGTTCCTCCTCGTTATAGCCGAAGTTCCCCCCTCCCGATCAAGTACGGCTCGCGTACGGGTCGTTTCAGGGGAGTTGCGGTTCACGTCCGGATCAGCAGGTATTCGTTCGGGGAGATCCAATCCAGCCGGATGACCGTTTCATGGTCGGTTTCGCCGTGCTCCGGGCAACCCAGGCGATACCTCGTACGGTAGGCCCACGGCTCCTCCAAAAGCCGCGCCTCCGCACTCCGGAGGGTGGCGGCGGAACAACAGGCCCTCCCCTGCTGGTGCATCTCCTCCATCTCCATGACGACCCCCGGCGGGATCGCACCGCTTACGGGCGGCCACTCGGAAGGGTTGAAGCGTGTCGTGTAGTAGTTCGCCATCCAAAGCCCTTTCACCGCAGAGGCGCAGAGGCGCAGAGAACCCCTTGAGAATGGAACTGCAGATGAACGCAGATACACTTAGATAAGGCTTTCGTACATGCTCATCCGCGTATATCTGCGTTCATCTGCGGTTCCATAAAGCTTTTCTTTGTGTTCTTCGTGTCCTTCGTGGTTCAAAGGGGGTTCAGGGGGTTCTCTGCGTCTCTGCGTCTCTGCGGTGAGTGAGATCAATCCGCGTTGCCGGGTGTGGAGCCGGGGTACTCGTTGAAGCCAGGATCGAGGGGGAAGCCGGAGAAGTCCGGCGCGTCCAGCGCCGCAAGCCGCTCCTGCGCCTCCCCGATGTGCGACCGGGCGTACCGCTCGAAAAGCCACATCTTCTGCTCGCCCAGGGCGCGGGCGACGGCGATCATCCGCTCCCAGACCGCCCGCGCCTCTTCGGTGCGCCCCTGGTTCGCCAGCAGCACGCCCAGGAAGTCGTAGGCACGGAACGCGTGCGGGTCGAGCCGAATCGCCTCGCGGAACCGCTCCTCCGCCGGCTCCCACTCGTTCAGCATCATGTGCGCGATCCCGGATTCCGTATGGAACGACGCCTGGTTCGGCGACCATCGGATCAGCCGTTGGTAGACCTCCCGCGCTTCCCGCCACTCCTGCGTTTCCATCAGGCGGTGCGCGGACGATTCCAGTCCCAGCGCGAAGAGGGTCCGGAACGGCCAGATCAGCCAGCGAATCATCGGCACGGGTGCGGTCCTGCTTTCTTTCCAATAAAGCGCATGCGGGGTTCTCCCCCTTCAGTATGAACGGTCATGGGGTCGCTTCGCCAACCTCTGCACTTCCATCACCTGCAAATGAAAGAGCCGCCCCCTGAAAGCTCAGAGGGCGGCCCCATTTCACACAATCAACCGTTTACCGAAACGGCAGGAAGCCCTACGGCCCTCCGAAATCCGGATCGAGCTTGATGGTGACGCGGAGGATCTTCACGGCATCCGCCACATTCACCGCGCCGCTCGCATCCACGTCTCCGGCGTAGGTTTGATCGTCATCCAAGGTGACCTGGCCCACCGAGGCTTTCAGCGTCTCGACCGCATCCGCGACGTTCACCGTCCCGTCGCCGGTCACGTCCCCGAGGCCGCGTCCGGGAGCCACTGCGATGATGAACGGGCTGAAGCTCGACACCTTGCCGCAGAGGAGGTTCTTATTCGTGGTCTGGGTCGTGCGGTCCACGAGCGTGAGGTTGCCCTCGCCTTCGCCATGCAGGATCTTCAGGCGCTTCGCCTGGTTGAGCTGCTGGAGCTGCGGCGAATTGGCGAGATCGATGCAGACCTCCTGATCCCCCGTCAGCTGCGCGGAGGAAGTCAGCTCGAACGCGAGGGACTCGCTCGCGATGGTGTAGCCGACCGGGAAGGTGAATTTCGTCTGACCGCTAAACGGCAGGAACAGGTTCAGGTCCAGGGTCTGGATCGTAATCTGCCCGCCTGCGGTCACGTTCAGGTTCAACGAGATGATTCCGAAGTCCACCTTGATGTTGTTCCCCGGCGCAACGGGCTTGGAGACGGTCTCCGACGCGCCGCACTCCTTGAAGAACGCGAGCTGGAGGATGCGGGCCGCCTGTCCGCGCGTCGCGGCGGCGCCCGGCCGGAAGTAGTTCGTAGGCTGGTTGTTCAGGCACGGTTCGGTGGATGCCCCGCAGGGGAAGCCCGCGACTCCCGCGTTCTTCTTCAACCGCTCGATTTCGGCAAAGTAGGGATGGTTCGCCGGAACGTCGGGGAAGCTCGCGCCGGAAGCCGCGTCGGTCCATCCCGCCGCGTCCGACACCATCTTCGCTAGCTCGCCGCGCGTGATGACGGCGTTCGGGTTCGGCCCGGCGGCGATCTGCTTGCCGGACGCCTTGGAGACCCAATCGGCGGCCTCCGCCCAGGTGGTCGCGAAGCCGGGCTGGAACGCGCCCGTCGTGGCGGTGAAGATGTTCCTGCACGCCAGGCATTTGATGGAGTTGTAGAAGATGTGGCCGAGGGGAACGTCGGTGAAGCCCGCAAAGTTGCAGGGGGGCGGTCCCGCCGCGCCGTTGCGGAAGAAGTTGAGCCGGTGGTTCGACGGCTCCGCCGCCACGATATCGACCTTGCCGTTCTTGTCGAAATCCGCGACGGCGACCGACACCAGGCCCCCGCCCAGTCCGGCGTGGTGGGTGGGGTTGTTGAAGAAGCCGTCCCCGATGCCCGTCAGGACGCTCACGTCCTTGCTCTCGACGTTGGCGGTGATGAGGTCGAGGATCCCGTCCCCGTTGATGTCGCCGACGGTGATGGAGTGGGGCACGTTACCGGCGCTCTTCTGCTTGGTGAGGTCGACGGTGGGTTGGTTGGTCTGGGGGTTGTAATCGTGAGCCACGCCGACGTTCGGGATCGCGAAGAGTCCGCTTCCCGGAGCCGCCAGACGCGTAATGGCGAGATCATTTTTCTGGTTGTTGTTGAAGTCGGCGGAGACAATTCCCTCCAGGTCCTGAACCTGGATGAAAGCGTTCCCCAACTTGAAGTTGTGGGGTGCGAATGTGCCGTCGCCGTTGCCTTCGTAGATGCTGACGTTCCCGTCCAGGTTGGTCACAACGATGTCGGCTTTACCGTCGTTGCTCAGCTCCTTCACGATGAGCTGCCGGGGATTCTGTCCGGTCGGGTAGGTCTGCGAGGGAGCGAAGCCGCCGTTGCCGTCCCCGAGGAGGATCTGGATCTGGTTCTTGTCTTTGAGGATCACGGCGAGGTCCGTCGTGGCGCCGCCATCGACGTTCCCGCCGCCGATCCAGCCCGCGTTCCCGCCGACCGTTACGACCGCCGGGGCTTCAAACGTGCCGTTGCCGTTGCCGCGCAGGATGCCGACCTGGGTGCTGTCGGCATTCGCGACGGCGATGTCCGGGTTCGTATCCCCGGTGAACTGGCCGACGAACAACGAGCGAGGCCCAAGTCCGCCGGAAGGAAAGCTTTTGGGAGCCTGAAAGGTGCCGTCCCCGTTATTGAGGAGGACGCTCACGCTATTACTCTGGGTATTCGCCGTCACCAGATCGAGATTGCCGTCCCCGTTCACGTCGGCGGCGGTAACGAAATGGGGGCTGGTGGCGTTTTCCAGCGCGATCGTGGTGGGAGCCTGGAGCTCCGCCGCCGCTCGTGCGGGGAGGACGCCGGAGTTGAAGGCCAGCACACAGGCCCCTGCCAGTAAGAGCTGTTTTTGAGTGCTTCTAAGTAAATCAAACATGTATTCCTCCGCATCAGCGGTAGAGTAAAAATGAGCAATCAGTCCGTCGAAAAAGGACGGTCACAAACCATCTTAACAGATTCCCACTCACAATGTGAGTAGCAGATGTGAAAGAAATGTCATTTTATGAGGGGATTCCACCTCATTTTCATCCGTTCATCAGTAATCGTCGAGATTCTGTCAAAGTCGGAGCCTTGCCGATCCTCCTCTATCGTATGGCTCTATCCGGCCCGGACATGAAGTCACGGCCATTCTCTACAGCAGCCCCGCCTGCTTCACCTGGAGGTAGCGGTGCACCGCCTCCGCCGTGAGGGTCTGGGGAAGTGTATCCACCACCTGCACCCCGGCTCGCCGCAATTGGGTGAGCGCATTCGCCCGGTCTCCCAGCGTCGTCAGCGCCACCGCCTGCCGGTACACCTCCTCCTCGTCGGCGGGGACGAGGGAGGCCCATTCCGCCACCTCCGGGTCCCCCACGGCGACGCAGACGCAGAGATGCCGCCGGGCCAGCAGCCCCATGTATTTCACGGCGGAGCGCGCGGTCTCCGGGTCCATCATATCGGTGAAGAAGAGCAGCAGCGACCGCTTTTTCAGGTACCGCTGGAGGTGGATATACGCCTCGACGTAGCTCGTGTCCATGGTGGACGCCTGCACCGCATAAAGCTCTTCCAGGATACGGTTCAACTGGTTCGATCCCGCGTGGGGCGGGACGTACGCCCCGGCGTCCTCCGCGAACGTCATCATCCCTACCCGGTCGCCGAGCGCCAGCGCCACGTAGCTGGAGACGAGCGCCGCGTTCACCCCGAAATCCAGCTTGGTCATCCGTAAAGAGGAGAGGGTCATTGGGTCGTTGGGTCGTTGGGAAAGGCTACCGGCATCCCCCTCTGCTTCCCCAATGACCCAACGACCCAACGACCCAATACCCATAACGGGGGCCGACATCAGCCGCCCGCAGTCGAGGACGCTGAGGACTTGCTGGCTGCGCTCCACCTCGTATTGCCGGACGATGAGGCGCACCCGCCGGGCCGTCGCGTTCCAGTCGATGGCGCGGAACTCATCATCCGGCAGGTACTCCCGCAGGGAGGCGAACTCGCGCCCCGCGCCCAGATTCTTCCCCGACCGCAGGCCCAGCTCGTTCAGTCGTCCCCGGATGACGAGCGTCTCGTACTTCCGGGTCTCCAGCACGTTCGGGTACACCTTCACCGTCTCCGCCAGCGGGACCGCCCACTGCCGCACGATGAGCCCCAGCCGACCCTCCCGACGCACCCACAGGTCGCGGAACCGGTATTCTCCGCGTTCGGTGGGGGTGAGGGCGTAGGACCATTCTTTCCGCTCGCCGGGCTGGAGAGTCACGTCGAACGGTTCCGGGTAGGGGTCCAGCTCCACCGGCGGGCCGTCGCGGAGCTGAACATGCATGGGGACCGAGGAGAGGCTGCGGACGGTGAGGGTGATCCGGTTCTCCGTGCCGAGGGAGAGCTGCGGGTCGTGCTCCCGCTCGACGGCGAGGGAGTCCCGCCCGGCGGTCCGGTCGAGGTCGTAGAGGAGGAGCAGGAAGAGCAGGAGGTTCGCGGCCACCGCGATCCCTTGCATGACCGGCCATACCCCCGTGGAAAGCCAGAAGACCGCCACCCCGGCGGCCATGATCCCCACGCGCGGCGTGAAAAAAACAGTCGCGAGTCGCGAGTCGCGAGTCGTGAGTCGGGTGGAGCGGGCTTTCTCATTTTGTGCGAGAGGATGGACCGGCGAAACTCGTGTATCCGACTCACGACTCGCG
>JAHWJO010000658.1 GCA_019348365.1 Armatimonadota bacterium
CGGCAGATAGAGGAACGCTGGCCTCCGGACCGCACACGGGAGCGGTTAAAAGTGCGAAGGTCTCCAGCCTCCTCATAAATATGCATCCTTTGCTCGCCGATGAGAACCTGCACGGAGCCCTGGTGAGGGGATTGCGAGAAAGCCACCCGGATCTGGATCTGGTGACCGTCATTGAAATCGGAATGTCGGGTGCCGAGGATCCCGTTATCCTGGAGTGGGCGGCGTCTCAAGGACGAATCCTCCTCACCGGTGACGTCAAAACGATGCCGCGATTCGCTTGTGACCGGATCGAAGCCGGTTTGCCAATGCCCGGCATGTTTGTCGTGACTCATGAAGTCCCCTTGCATCAGGCGATAGAAGAAATTATCTTCCTTGCAGAATATCGCACCGACGACCCCACCGAAGAGGCCATAATTTACCTCCCGTTATGGCCCCATCTCTGAGGCATAAACGGAGAACGAACGGGCGGAGTGGGCGCACATCCTCTTTCACCAAGGCGGAGGTGCGGAAGGAGATCGACGTGGAGACGCTCACGCCGTTGGAAGCCCTGACCCGGCTGGCGGAACTGCAAAAGCTCGTCAAGGGGTGAGAGCGGTTCCGAGCCGGACTAAAGGCTGAGCAGGATTCGAAGCCGTTCCTCTACGGCCTCCATCGTCTGTGGGGTCACCGTTCCCATTCGCCGGAGGAGTCGCTCGCGTGAAAGGGAGCGGATGTCTTCACACTTCACGTAACTCTCCCGATCAAAGCCGCCTTCGGGAGGCGTGACTTTCACATGGAAAGGAATCCCTTTCGCCTGGCTGGTGATCGGGAGCGCCACGACCAGATCGGCAGGGCCCTGGTTGAATAGATCGACGGAAATCACCAGAGCGGGCCTGCGTCCCGCTTGCTCGTGGCCCCGAGTGGGATTGAGGTCCACCATCCAGACCTCACCCCGAGACGGTACGGGTGGCATCAGTCAGACGGAATCCCATCTGCGAGGGTCGCCTCCCACGCCTCACGCTCTTCCTGCTCTTCGCGCCATGTGTCGGGTTTCAGGCGGAGGGCTCCGTAAGCGGCGTTCGCTTCCTCCAGAAACCGCTGTCGTCGATAGGCTTCGACGGCCCGATCCAGCACCTTTTGCATGGAGACGCCCTCCGACTCGGCCATCCCTTTCAGCGTTGCGTGGATCTCTTTACTGATTCGGAGTGTTGACATCTTTTATTCCCCATGGGCTACAATCCTGTGTGCATGGATGTACACACATGGTAGACGCATCTACCGCTTCTTGCAAGGGGCGGGTGAGCGAGCGGGTGGAGCGGGTGCCGCTTTCGTTCTTCGAGGCGGAGGCGCACCCGGTGGAGGCGTTGAAGGAGATCGACGTGGAGACGCTCACGCCGTTGGAGGCTCTGACCCGGCTCCCCGAGTTGTAGTAGCCGTGTGAAGGGATGAGCCATGAGCCGTGGTACAACAGATAGAGGGTATTGAGCCGTTATGTGAGAGGGTTTGAAAATTGCGGGCTTTCGTGCGGGGGAACGGTGGGACACGCGCATGAGTATCAGGACGATCGACAGGCTTTCGTGACGTCTTCCCGATACCCCGACCCGATACCCCGATCTGACGAAGCTTCAACGGGCGTTACTGGACCGCCTCACCAAGTCGCTGGCTTATGCCGGTTGATACCGATAAAGTCGGGTCAAGGCAAATATCGGGAAAGAAGGCGATTAGAGATAAGGATTACGCTCCGGTTCGTCCGGGTACACAAGATTGAACCCTCCCTCCTTTTCCGGAAAGATCCCCCCATGACAAGAACGAATCGAATGCAATGCATCCCTTCGCTCGCACCGACGGTGGCGTGTGCGGTCCTGGCCCTCATCTGCGCGGCAAAACCTTCCCGATGCGCCACCGCGGTCCCGGATACGACCCGCCCCGGCTCCCCTCCCGCTGCCGCTCCCTCTGAGACGGGAATCGATCTCCGCCAACTGGAAGCGCGGCTGAAATCCGGGGGCCTGGCCGGTTGGGTCCATGGTGCGGTGAAGGGGCAGGAGCTCTACGTCTTCACCTATCGCGATCCGAAGAATTTCTTTGCGAGCGCCGACTTCCCCCTCGTCTCCCGGTCTCCCCAGGTGCTGAAACAGCTCCGCGCGCTGAACCGTCACGATCAGGTGCTGATCCAGGGGAGCTTTCTGGAGCGGCCCGCGCCTCAAAAGCACATCGAGGTGACGGGGCTCCGCGTGCTGAAACGCTGGTCCCCCGCCGATGCTATGCCCGCGTACGTGTATCGGGCGAAGCTCCCGGAAGAGCTTCTCGGTAAAAAGGAACTGGTCGGGAAAGTCCATGCCGT
>JAHWJO010000659.1 GCA_019348365.1 Armatimonadota bacterium
GGGGGGGTGAAAGTTGTACATCGCCTGCTCGGCGGCGAGGTGCGCGTCGCCCGTCCAGCCGTTCTTCTCGCGGTGCGGGCAGTCGGTGGGGATGCCGTGCAGATTGCTCAGGTACGACCACCGGGTATTGCGCTGGATGCGATTGAAGAGGGGATTGGAGCAGGTGAACCGGCCCGCCGACTCCACGTCGGTGTGCATAAAAAGCCCCGCGAGGTTCTTCGCGATGGGCCGCCCCGGAAAGCCGGTCATCTCCACGTACTGATACCCGTGGTAGGTGAAGCGCGGCTCCCAGACCTCGGTGCCCCTGCCCTTCAGGATGTACGTGTCCGTCTGGAAGGGCTGGTCGGCCCCGTGGCCTCTGACGTGCTGGTCGATGTTGCGCATGTCGAGGGACCCGTCGGGGTGGAGCTTCTCCCCGAAGCGCATGACGATCTTCGTCCCGGCGGGGCCCGACACCGACAGGCGCGGGATCCCGGCGAAGTTCTGCCCCAGGTCGAAGAGGAAGACGCCGGGCTTCGGCTCGGTGATCTTCACAGGCGCGAGCGTCCGCGTCACCCGGATGGGGGGCATCATCTGCGCCTTAAGGACACCTTTCGGCGGGTCCACCGCGAGGGCGGGAGTCCATCCCGAATCATCGAAGCCGGGGCGGTCCCATCCGGTGGGCTCCTCCCGCGCGTCGTAGGTTTCGCCACCGTAGATGCTGTGGAAGCGGATCGGGCCGTCGGCGGTCTTCCAGCTTCCGTCCGAAGTGAGGGTGAGGGTGCGCCCATCTTCGTACTCCACCTTCAGGTTCATCAGGAGCTTCGGGGCGGCGCGCCAGGGGGCCTGATCCCAGTCCCACGCGGTGCGGGTGAAGACGTTGTGCCAGCCGTTGCCGAGCATCACGCCGACCGCGTTCTCCCCCCGCTGGAGGTACGGCGTCACGTCGTGGGTGACGTAGAGGACGCGCCGGTCGTACCGGGTGAACCCGGGGTCCAGCCGGTGATCGCCGACCTTCTTCCCGTTCAGGCGCAATTCGTGGTAACCCAGGCCGGAGACGTACGCCCGCGCACGTTTCACTTTTCCATCCAGGCGGAATGCGCGGCGGAGCAGGGGGGCCGGGCGCGAGTCGGTTTCGGTCGTCCGCCCGATCCAGTTCCCCTTCCAGTCGTTCCGTTGCAGCAGGCCCATTTCCCAGAAGGCGGGCACGCTGTAAGCCGACGGCGTATCCGCTCCGTCCCAGACGCGCACCTTCCAGTAGCAGCGCCGGCCGGAGGTGAGCGGCCTGCCCCGGTAGGGGATCTGGAGCGAGGAGTCGGAGCGGACCTTGCCGGAATCCCAGAGGTCGCCCCGGTTCGCGCGGAGGTGTTCCGCACTGGAGGCGACGAGGATCCGGTAGGCGGTCTGCCGCTGCGCCCGCCGGGGGGAGGCCATCCGCCAGCCCAGCCGGGGGCGGGGCTCGTCGATCCCGATCGGGTCGGTCAGGTACTCGCTCCGGAGATCCTGGAGCGAGAGGTTAGGCGCGCCATGGAGGCCCGCACCGGACAAGAGGAAGCCGGAAGCGAGGAGGAAGAGGGCGATCCGATTCATGGCGGTCATGACCTGTCACCTTTAGCACGAGCGGAGCGGGATAAGGAGCGGAAGGGGATCATCTGATTGCCACTCGCCACACGGCATCTCCGAGAGCTTTATTCATCCAGATACGGTTATTACCCGTCCCGGCGCGCCGGGGTCTCCCGTTCCTTCCGCTCCAGATCCTGAAGGTGGAGGTTCAGCGCGCGGACGGAGATCTGGATCTCCCAGATGGAGAGAGCGAGGGACGCCATGAGGAGGATCAGGCTCCCCCCGAAGAGGTACTTCCCCCAGAGGGTCCCGCCCGCGAAGAGCACGAACATACAGACGACGCAGACCAATAGGCTCAACACCCCCAGCGCCTGCATGTTCCGGATGAGGAGGACCCGCCGCCGGAGGTTGTCGATCTGGCGGAGGATGAGCGGGTCGGGCCGCTCCTGATACTGAGCATGCAGACTGCGGATGAGGGCGGCCAGGGCCAGGAAACGGTTGGTGTAGGCCAGCAGCAGGAGTGAGACGGCGGGAAAGAGCAACGCCGGGGTAGTGAGTTGAATCTCCATCGCGAAGGTTCAGGCGCAGGATGAGGCAATCCCGAAGTGGATCGGGACGGGTGGCGGGCGGCAGCGCCCCTTATTTCCCGTCCCGGTCCGCATCTCCTCCCTTTCAGCCGTGGAGAGTCCGGCATGCGAGTCATTTCCTTTAAAAGCTGGAGAGTGAAGCGGAGACATCCGCCCTTGTGGAGCAGGAAGAGGCTCCCCCGAAGAACA
>JAHWJO010000193.1 GCA_019348365.1 Armatimonadota bacterium
AGTAGAACGTCGGACTCTCACTTCTGGTGGACCAGAAATTGGGGAGCACCTCACCTGAGGAAATGACTCTTGCAGGACTTGCAAACGAGTTACTGTCTATTGCCCGGTCGATAGCTCCACGCCTCTCATCCCGAGCGGCACTCGCATGTCATCCCGAGCGAAGTCGAGGGATCTGACTGTACAAGAGAGAGTCTATCGGCCTATGAGAGAGTCTTTCGTACAAGAGAGAGTCTATCGTCCTCGAGGGCAGATTCCTCGCTTCGCTCGGAATGACATGGGAGTGAGGCGGAGTGACCTCGGAATCCCATCAGTAGGGAGTACGGGTGAAAATCCTATCTTGAAAAGAATTTCAAAACCGTCTAAAATCAATGTTAGTTCGATATATTTAGAAACGTAGAAAGGTGTAGAATGGGCGATCAAATAGCGGGGATGTTCAAAGCCCTCGGAGACCCCACCCGGCTTCGGATCTTCAACTTCCTCCGGAGCTGCTGCGGCCCCGTTGCCGTGGACGACTCGGGGGAGGCGCGGCCCCTCGACGGTCCGACCGTCGGCGAGGTCTGCTGCCATGTTACCGGCGGCGACCGCATCACCAGCACGATCAGCCATCACCTCAAGGAGCTCCGGCAGGCGGGGATCATCACTATGCAGCGGCGCGGGAAGCACATCGTCTGCGCCGTGGACCCGAACGCCATCCGCCTGCTGGTCGAGCACCTCACTTCCACCCAAGGAGACGACCATGACTGCTGTGAATGAACCCGTGGCGAAGACCCACCTTTCCCTCAATGTGTCGGACGTGGAGAAGTCCGTCGCGTTCTACGAAGCATTCTTCGGCGTGCCCGCCCACAAGCGGCGGCCCGGCTACGCCAACTTCGACCTCTCGAGCCCGGCGCTGAAGCTCGCTCTGCAGGAGAACCCCCCCTGCTGCGGCGGGACGCTGAACCACCTGGGAATCCAGGTCGCAACGCTCGATCAGGTCCAGGGCGCGCGGGATCGCCTGAAAGCGGCGGGGCTCGCGAGCTTCGACGAGCGGGACACCACCTGCTGTTACGCGCGGCAGGAGAAGGTCTGGGTGCAGGACCCCGACGGCAACAAATGGGAGGTCTACGTCATCACCGACGACCTGCTTGATGAGGCGGATGAGGAAGAGTCCGATCTTTCTACTCCGGAACTTTCGTCTGCCGTGACTCAATGCTGCGTGTAAACTCATGAAGGGTGCAGAGGAACCGCGCAAAGCGTGAAGCGGTTCCTCTGCGCCACCCTTTTCAAGCACTTCGACTCAGCCTGAAGGGAAGCCCGGAGAGTGAAAACCGTTCTGTTCGTGTGCGTTCATAACGCCGGCCGGTCGCAGATGGCCGAGGCGTTCGTCAATCATCTCGCCGCCGAGCGGGGCCTGCCGGTCCGGGGGGAGTCCGCCGGGACCGTGGCCGGGGAGCGCGTCAACCCCGTCGCCGAGGCGGTCATGGAGGAGATCGGCATCTCGATGGCGGGGCAGCGGCCCAAGCCGCTCACCCGGGAGATCGCCGACCGGGCCGACCGGATCATCACCATGGGCTGCGGAGTCGATGCGTCCGCCTGCCCCGCCCGGATCACCGTGACGGAGGACTGGGGCCTCGACGACCCCAAGGGCCAGCCTATCGAAAAGGTGCGCGAGATCCGGGATCAGATCCGCGCCCGGGTTGAAGCGCTGCTCCGGGACCTCAATGGAAAGTAAGTTGGTGGAGCGGAAACCCGGTGGACGGCCCGGAAACGGGATGCTCCATCGCTACATGGCGGAATTCATCGGGACCTTCGGCATCGTGTTCGCACCCGTCGCGCTCTCCGCGACCGGGAGGATGGAGGGCGGCGACGGCGGCCTGATGGCGGCAGCGTGGGTGTCGGGCTTGGCGGTGCTCGCGATGATCTACGCGCTGGGGCACATCTCCGCCGCGCATTTCAACCCGGCGGTGACGCTCGGGTTCGCGGTGGCGAGGCGGTTCCCCTGGCGGTACGTGCTGCCCTACTGGCTTGCCGAGATTCTGGGCGGGGTGACGGCGGCGGCGGTCAGCGCGCTCCTCTTCGGCGGGGGACACGGGGCGCATCTCTCCCACGGCCCGGCAGCGCGCTCTCTCGGCGTGGAAGCGATCCTCACGTTTTTCCTGATGTTCGTCATCATCTCAGTCGCGACGGACCGGCGGGTGAACGAAGCGATCCCCGGTCTCGCCATCGGGCTGACGGTCGTGTTCGGGGTGATGATCGGCGGGCCGGTCACCGGCGGCTCGATGAACCCGGCGCGCACGTTCGGGCCGGCGCTTTTCTCCGGGGCCGACGCCATCGGGCATCTCTGGATCTACGTCTTCGGCCCGATGGCGGGCGCGGCTCTCGCAGCCCTCCTCTATGAGGCGGTGCGTGGAGGAGAGGCGCATGCCCGGTCGGCGCCCAACGACATCTACCAGGCATTGGAACAGATCGAGAAGACGGCGCAGGGAACATGAGGAACGGAACAACTGATAAGGAAAGCAGGAAGCCAGGAATGCAGGAGACGGGCTACACCGCCACCGGATGAAAGGCCTTGGCGGTTCAAACGCGGGGGGGTGTGCCCGGCGAATTTATTCGCCGGGCGCTCACTCCTTCTGGCAGACGCAGAATTCGTTCCCTTCGGGGTCTAGCATCACGGTAAAAAGGTCGTCCGGCTCCCGGTTCTCCCGCTTGACGGTCGCGCCCAGGCTTTTCAGCCGCTCCACTTCCGCCGTCATGGAAGAAGTGTAGAGGTCGAAATGGAGGCGGTTCGATCCGGTTTTCGGCCCGTCTTCCCGTTGAAACGAGAGGCCCGCGTTCCGTACGTCCGGGTCGACGATCCGGACCCAGCCCGCCTCCTCGTGCGCGGTCTCGTAGCCGAGCGCCGCCGCCCAGAACCGGGCGAGAGCGATCGGGCCCTGAGAGTCGATCACCACCGATCCGATCTTCAGCGTCATGCCGGTCCCCTTCTGTCTTCGTAAGGTCTCCCCTACTCTTCCGCCTGGCCGAAGAACTCCCAGTGCGCCGTTTCGATCTCGGCGAGGTCATCGTCGGTAACGCGAAGGCCCATCGCCCGGACGTTCTCCTCCACCTGATCGGGCCGCCGCGCACCGACGATGGCCCCGGTCACGGCGGGGTTCGCCAGCGTCCACGCGATGGCGAGCTGCCCGACGGTCGCGCCGTGCCGCTCGGCAACCGGGCGCAGCCGTTCCACGAACGCGAGGTTCTGCGAGAGGCGGGGCTCCTGGAACATCTCGTTGCGCCGCCGCCAATCGTCCTCCGCCACCCGGCCCAGGTCGAACGAGCCGGAGAGGAGACCGTTCTGCATCGGGCTGTAGCAGATGACGCCCGTGCCATGCTCCCGGCACCAGGGCAGGGTCTCCGCCTCCGCGTCGCGGCGCAGCAGGCTGTACGGCGGCTGAAGGGAATCGACGTGATGGAGCGCCTCGCACCGGGTCAGCAGGTCCACGTCAAAATTGCTCACGCCGATCCAGCGCGCCTTGCCCTCCTGCTGAAGCTGCGCCATCGTCTCCCACGAGTCTTCGACGGGGGTGCCGGTCTCCTTGTCGGGCCAGTGAATCTGGTAGAGGTCCACGTACTCCACGCCGAGGCGCTTCAGGCTTGCGTCCATCTCGCTCCGGATGCTCTCCGGGCGGAGGTTGCCGTGAGGCTTGCCCTCTTCGTCCGGCACGCGTCCGCACTTGGTGAAGACCAGCACCTCCTCGCGGGGGAGGCCCCGGATCGCCCGGCCCACGACCTCCTCGGAATGGCCGAGGCCGTAGATGGCGGCGGTGTCGATCCAGTTGCCGCCGAGTTCCAGGTAGCGGCGGATCGCGGCGATGGAGTCGTCGTCGTTTTGCGGCCCCCACCCGACGAGCCACGGCCCGCCCGCCGCCCACGCCCCAAACCCGACCGTGGTGATTTCCGGCCCGCCTTTCCCCAGCTTTCGCTTCTCGATCCTCGTTTCCGTGCCCGTTCCCCCGGCCTGCGCCATATCACTCCTCCTGATCGTAGGGTCTCTATCGTAAGGTTTTCGGTCCATTGCATAAAATCCGGCAATTATTCCCTCGTCCTGGCCCTCGCCAGCCCCGAAAGGGAACCATCTGAACAGGCAGGGAGAGGGGATGTCAGCCCCGTATTCGATTCCGGGTCTTCAAGTCCTGTATGCATCTCCCGAATCGCGGGGAAGCCGCCTCCCCGGCCTTCTGCAGAAGTTTCGATGATGGGGGCGTGTTTTCTAAACTGAGAGGGAAAGCCGCCATGCAGGGAATGCGATGACGCTCGCCGGACGGGACCGGTACGCGGGACGGAGAGATCGGGACGGCGAATCGGAGAATCTATCGTCGCCCCCTACAGGAGGGATACATGTCGGGAGTGGCCCTGGAACTGGTCGTCATCTTTTTGCTGCTGGTCGCCAACGGCGTCTTCGCGCTGTCGGAGATCGCCATCATCTCCGCGCGGAAGGCGCGCCTCCAGCAGCGCGCCGAGCAAGGAGACGCGGGGGCGCGCGCCGCGCTCGACCTCGCCGGGGAGCCGGGACGGTTCCTCTCCGCCGTGCAGATCGGCATCACGCTCGTCGGGATCTTTACCGGCGCGTTCGGCGGGGCGACCCTGACCGAAAAGCTTTCCGCCCAGTTGAAAGAGGTCGCGTTCCTGGCCCCTTATCGCGATTCGCTCAGCCTGGGCATCGTCGTCCTCGGCATCACCTACTTCTCGCTCGTCATCGGGGAGCTGGCGCCCAAGCGGCTGGCCCTCACCAACCCCGAGGGGTTCGCGATCCGGATGGCGCGGCCCATGCAGGTGTTGTCCCGGATCACCTCGCCCATCGTCTACCTGCTCGACGCCTCGACCGCGTTCCTCATGCGGCTGTTCGGCATCCAGCCCCACGCAGAGTCGCCGGTGTCCGAAGACGAGATCCGGATCCTCATCCGGCAGGGGACCGCCGCCGGGGTGTTCGACCCGGCGGAACAGGAGATCGTCGAGCGGGTGTTCCACGTCGGGGACCTGCGGGTGGAGTCGATCATGGTCCCCCGCGTGGACATGGAATCGCTCGACCTGGAGGACCCTCCCGAATCGAACCGGCGGAAGCTGGCGGAACACGGCCATTCCTTCTACCCGGTCCACCGGGGCAACCCGGACCGGATCCTCGGCGTAATTAAGACCCGGGAACTGATGCCCCTCTGCATGGCGGGGAAGCCGCTGGATTTCGAGACTCTGGCTTTTAAACCGCTCGTCGTCCCGGAAAGCATGCGGGTGTTGAAGCTGCTGGAGTTGTTCAAGCAGAGGGGCCAGACCGTCGCCGTCGTCATCGACGAGTACGGCGGCACCCAGGGGCTGGTGACCTCCACGGACGTGCTCCAGGCCATCGCCGGGGAGATGCCGACGGAGGGGGAAGAGGAAGCGTTCGTCCGGCGGGAAGACGGCTCATGGCTGGTGGACGGCTCGGCTTCTCTGGGCGAGTTGGAGGAGAAATTCGGCAGCCGGGCCCTCACGGACGCGATCCACGGCGGGACCTTCGTCACCCTGGGCGGCCTCGTCTTGTCCCAACTGGGCCGGGTCCCCTCCCCCGGAGATTGTTTCACGCTCGGAGGGTACCGCTTCGAAGTGGTGGACTTGGACGGCAACCGCGTGGATAAGATCCTGGTGACTCCCCTCCAACGGGTGGAGGGGGGCGGGAGTGAAGATTCCCCGTGAAGAGCGCTCCAGGCGCATGCCGTAAAAGATCCTGAGTCCCCGGTTATACCAATTCCGGTTTGAAACCGGCCATGGGAGCGGTGGGGCTGAAGCCCTCCGCTGGGGGCCGTTGGCCCAGTGTCCGCCTTCGCGGACACGAGCAACACCCCCTCGTTTATGGCACGTTTCTTTACAGAGTTGGTATTACATAGCCGCGACGAGGAGATCCGCTCCGGGCGGTCCCGCGCACCCTGCCGACCCGCGCCTGCCGTGCCGCTTTTTCTCCTCCTGCTTTTTCCATGCCTTTATCGCTCGGTCGCGAGTCGCCCGGAGCGGATCTCCTCGTCGCGGCTGTCGGCGGCCTCCGGCAGAAACTCTTCCAGCTCCATCCTGAGGGCGAGTAGATCCAGGAGGTCCCGCAGGGTGAGGATCCCCACGAGTCGTCCGTCCTCCGTCACCATCAGTCGACGGAGATCCTTCTGCCTCATCCGCATCAGGGCTTTCACCGCGTCGGCATCCGGGGAGATGACGTTGTCGGACGTACACCCGTCGGCGACGGAGCCGACCGTCCGGCGGCTCCACTCCTCCCTCGGAATCTCCTTGACGCGCTCCGTCGTGATGCAGCCGACGAGGAGGTCGTCTTCCATCACCGGGAACATCTTGTGGTGATAGCGATAGACGTAATCGTTGACCCACTCTTCGAGGGTCGCCGAGGGCGGGACGGTCACTACGTCCGTTTTCATGAAGCGGCGGACCGGCTCTCCTTCCAGCGCCTTCCGGACGATCACCTGCTGGTACGACATGGCGGCGGCGTTCCGGAGGAACATCCCGATCAGAATCCACCAGATCCCGCCGACCAGGTTTCCGGCGAAGATGCTCAGTACCCCCAGGAACATCAGCAGCAGCCCGAATCCCGATCCGAAGTAGTACGCGATCTTCGTGGCCCACCGGATGTTGCCCTTCCACTTCCAGAGAGCTGACCGGAGGATGCGGCCCCCGTCCAGCGGGTAGGCGGGGACGAGATTGAACAGCGCCAGCAGCAAGTTGATGCCCGCGAGATAGGTCAGCACGCCCTCGACGGGAAGCGGCCAGGCCGGCCGGCTCAGGAGATAGAAGATGCCCGCGATGAAGAAGCTGGAGATCGGCCCCGCGACGGCCATCATGAACTCCGACGTGGCATCTTTGGGTTCTTCCGTCATCTCTGCAATCCCGCCGAAGATGAAAAGCGTGATCCCCCGCATGGGGATGCCGTACCGCCGGGCGACCATCGCATGGCTGAACTCATGGGCCACGACCGAGAGGAAAAGGCACGCCGCCCCGATGACCCCCATGATCCAGTAGGTGACGGTATCGAGGCCCTCGTACCGGGCCGGGAACAGGCCGCTCGCGAGCGACCAGGTCAGCAGGAAGAAGATGATGAACCAGCTGGCGTCGATTCCGACATCGAAACCGAAGAGCTTGAAAAGATGGATCCGTGATCCGAACATGAACCTCACCTGTATCCGTATGCGATGTATAGAGATGTAGAGATGTATAGAATTAGGGCGGAGAACCGCTGATAGACTCGGCAGGAAGAGAACGGCAGCCCCAGCGCCGGATGCCTGACATGAGTACCTAACCCCCTGAGGAGAGGGCTAAACACGCCGACATGGGTGAGAAAAAGGAGAGCGCGCCGGACCTTGCGCCATCCGCCGGTACTTCCGGGAAAGGCTGCCGGGCCGGACGGAGTCGGTCATGCGGCGAGGCGATTCGTATCGCCCTGCACGTCCCGCTCCGGAGGGATGCCGTTCGGCAGCCGCCAGTACGCAGGCTGGCTGCGGAACGGCATAAGGAGCAGCGCCGGCACGGTCAGATCGCGCGGGTCGCGGTAGGCCGGGACCCCGATGACGATCTCGTCCTGCGGCACGTCCAGCCGCGCCGTCCGGTGGAGGCGGTCCCACCAGGAGAAGAGGACGGACCAGTTCGAATTCGTCTCCCGCTCCACAACCGAGTGGTGGATGCCGTGCATCCGGGGCGTGACGATGATCCGGTTGAGGGCGCGCTCGACCCGGATCGGCAGCGTCCAGTTGCTGTGATGGAACTCCGTCGCGGCTTCCTGGACGATCTCCCACACCAGCACGAGCAGCGGCGCCGGCCCGATCAGCACCACCTGTCCACAGCGCCAGAAGGCGGACAGGAGGAGCTCCCCGAAGTGGAAGCGGAAGGCGGTAGAGACATCCAGGTCCAGGTCCGTGTGATGGACGTGGTGGAACCGCCACAGGAACGGCACCCGGTGATTCAGGTAGTGCCATACCCAGATCGTATAATCGAGCAGGAGCAGGCCGAGCAGCCACTCCAGGGGCTGCGGCAGGGAGACGAGGTTCAGCAGTCCCCACTCCGCCCGTTCCGCCAGACCGGCGACCCACACCACCACCGGAATCAGGGCCAGCCGAAGCACCAGCATCGCCGTCCCTGCGATAGCCCCGTTCGTAATCAGGCGCTC